>JAGCNA010000157.1 GCA_017646185.1 Clostridia bacterium | reverse complement strand
TCTACCCTTGCCATAAAAGCCATGCTGGCTTTGGTAACCGCAGGCAAAGAACAAAAGCGTATTCTTGCGGGCAGAAACGCTCACAAAGCGTTTATATACGGCTGTGCACTACTTGACATAATTCCCGAGTGGATATATCCGGACACGTTTTATGACATTTGCACCTGCGAAATAACCCCTAAAAACGTGGAAGATGCTTTGAAAAAGTGTGATGAGCCCCCTTGCGCGGTTTACATAACTTCGCCCGATTATTTAGGAGTTCAGACCGATATTGCGGGAATAAGCAAGGTGTGTGAGGCGTATGAAGTTCCTCTTTTGGTGGACAACGCCCACGGTGCCTACACCGCATTTTTGGAAGAAAGCGAGCATCCTTTGCAGCTGGGTGCGGATATGTGCTGTGATTCCGCCCACAAGACCCTGCCCGTACTGACGGGAGGAGCATACCTGCATATATCGGAAAAGGGCAAAAAATACGCAGCAAAGGCGCAAAACGCTCTTTCCCTGTTTGCTTCAACAAGTCCTTCTTACCTTATATTATCTTCTCTTGATGAGTGTAACGCTTATCTTGAAAGTGATTACCGCAAGGAATTAAAAGAAACGGTAAAGCTTACAGAAAAAGCAAAAAAACAGCTTTGCAAATCGGGATACCGTATTATCGGTACGGAAAAAACAAAAATAACCCTCTCTGCATCCGACTTCGGTTATACGGGGTTTCAAATTGAAGAGATACTGCGGGAAAAAGGTATTTACTGCGAATACGCAGACAAAAAGCACATTGTGTTTATGGTAACTCCCCAAAACGAAAAAGAGGATATAGAATATCTTGTTTCCCTTTTGACTTCAATTCCCAAACGCAAAATAACAGAGGGCGAAGATTTGCCGTTAATAATCCCAAAGGCGGTAACCACACCCCGAAAAGCGATGCTTGGGGAAAAAGAAATTGTAAAAACAAAGGACGCATTACACCGTATATGTGCCTCCCCCACCGTTTCCTGCCCCCCTGCGATACCTATTGTGATAAGCGGAGAGGAAATAGACGAAAAGGCGGTAGAGCTGTTTGAATATTACGGCGTAACCGAGATCGAAGTAGTTAAATAAATGCAAAAACCACAGATTATATCTGTGGTTTTTTATTATACTAATACGGTTTGTTTAAAAACTCAAAGTGGTTTTTACGGCATTCCAGAATTCCTTCTCGGCACAGCTTGCTTATTTCCGCAGAAAGTCCGCTTCGGTCCACCTCCAGATAATCTGCAAGGGCTTGTCTGTCAAATGGGATATCAAAGCTATCCGCCCCTTGTTCTTTTGCGCGGAAAAGAAGATATGCCAAAAGTTTTTCTCTTGTTGTGCGTTTTGATGTAATTTCTATCTTTTGATGGAACATAATATTCTTGGTGGCAAGATCCTTCATAAGATTGAAAATAAGCTGTTGATGAAATCCGCAATTATTTGAGCAGGTATGAAGAATATGTCCGCAGTCTATAAGCATTACCTCGCAAGGCTCGGAGGCTATGACAGACACGGGCACGTTTTCCGCCTCTGCGCAGGCAAAGGCTTCGCCGAAAATATGGGTAGGCTTTATAACTGACAGCACGCTTCGGTTTCCGAAATAATCCATTTGCACGGTATGCGCCGTGCCGGAAAGCATTATACCTATATATTTTGCGGTGTTACCTTCCGCAAAGATGGTGTACTTTTTATCAAATCCGATTATCCTTGCGCCGAGGCAAGTGAGCATTTTTAAAAGATTATCATCGCTTATTCCGTAAAAAAGGGAACATTTTTTTAAAATTTTTAAATATTTTTCCATTTTTACACTCATTTCGTTGAAATTTCAACAGATTTATTTGCCACATTATACTACAATACACACGTAAAAGCAAGGAGGAAATAAAATTTGAAGATTGCTTTTTTTGATACCAAACCCTATGATAAACAATTTTTTGATATATACGGCGAAAAGCACGGAGTTGAATTCAAGTATTACGAAGCAAAGCTTAACTGCGATACGGTAGGTCTGGCAAAAGGTTATGACGGCGTATGCGCCTTTGTAAACGATACCGTTGATGCTTCCGTAATAGACAGTCTTGAAGCTATGGGAATAAAAATTCTGGCGTTAAGGTGCGCAGGCTACAACAACGTGGATATGAAGCACGCATTCGGCAGGATACACGTTTTAAGAGTTCCCGCTTATTCGCCCTACGCGGTGGCAGAGCACACAATGGCTCTTTTGCTCACCTCCATAAGACGTATACACAAAGCGTATATACGGACAAAGGATTTTAACTTCAGTTTGTCAGGATTTACCGGATTCGACCTGCACGGAAAGACGGTGGGAATTATAGGCACCGGCAAGATAGGCAGGGTGTTTACCGATATATGCAAGGGCTTCGGAATGAAGGTTCTGGCATATGACAAATATCCCGCCGAAGGATATGAGGACGGAGAAAAGGTTAAATACGTTGATACCGATACCATTTTCAGGGAAAGCGACGTGATCTCACTCCACTGCCCTCTTACCGAAGAAACAAGGCATATAATAAACAAAGATACTATTGAAAAATGCAAAAAAGGCGTGGTTATACTGAACACCTCCAGAGGCGGTCTGGTAGATGCGGAGGCGTTGCTTAACGGTATAAAGGAGCGTAAAGTAGGCGCCGCTTGTCTGGACGTTTACGAGGAGGAAGCGGATCTGTTTTTCGAAGATTATTCGGGGCATATAGTGGAAGACGATACGCTGGCGCGGCTCATCTCCATGCCTAACGTAATAGTTACCTCACACCAAGCGTTTTTGACACAGGAAGCCCTTTCCAATATAGCAGAAACAACGGTAAGAAACATTGTGGAAATGAGCAAAAACGGTATGTGCCAGAACGAGCTGTGCTACCGCTGCGGAAACACGGTGGACTGCAAGGACGGCAAGTGCTTTTAAGGAGTAAAATATGTTAAGAAAAATAATTAAAATTGATGAAAACAAATGTAACGGGTGCGGTGCTTGCGCCGCCGCCTGCCACGAAGGTGCCATAGGAATGATAAACGGAGTGGCAAAGCTTATGAGAGAGGATTACTGCGACGGATTGGGAGATTGTCTCCCCGCCTGCCCCACGGGCGCCATAAGCTTTGAAGTACGGGAAGCACCCGCTTATGACGAACAGGCTGTGCTTTTTGCAAAAATGCAAAAAACACAAAACAAACTGCCCTGCGGATGCCCCGGAACTGCTGCAAAAGCGATAAAGAGAGATGCCGAGCCGGTAAAGAAGGTTAACGTGACAAGCAGGCTTTCACAATGGCCCTGCCAGATAAAATTGGTTCCGGTAAACGCTCCTTATTTCGAAAATGCGAATTTACTCGTTGCGGCAGATTGCACTGCCTTTGCATACGGTAATTTCCACGAAGAGTTTATTAAAAACCGCATAACCCTTATCGGATGTCCCAAGCTGGATAACGAGGACTATTCCAAAAAGCTTACACAGATAATTGCAGAGAACAATATAAAAAGCATTACTGCGGTACGTATGGAGGTTCCCTGCTGCGGCGGCTTGGAAAACGCAGTGAAACGGGCAATCGCATTTAGCGGAAAGCATATACCTTTACAGGTAGTAACAATTTCCACAGACGGAAAAATTCTATAACCGCTTATTGAATTTCAAATCAGACGGTGGTATAATCAATACATATAAACAAAAGAGGTGCGGATATGAAAATAACAAACGATATCAAATATATAGGCGTTAACGATAAAAATGTTGATCTTTTTGAAGGACAGTACGTTGTTCCCAACGGAATTTCTTATAATTCTTACGTTATACTGGACGAAAAGATTGCAGTTATGGACACGGTAGACGCAAACTTCACTCACGAATGGCTGGATAACCTGCAAAACGTACTGGAAGGCAGAACTCCGGATTACCTTGTAATACAGCACATGGAGCCCGACCATTCTGCCAATATAGTTAGCTTTATAAAGGCTTATCCCCAAGCGAAAATAGTTTCTTCCGCAAAGGCGTTTGCTATGATGAAAAACTTTTTCGGTACCGATTTCCCCGAAAAGCAGGTAGTTGTGGGCGAAGGAAGCACCCTTTCTCTGGGCAAGCACCTGCTGAATTTCGTTGCGGCACCCATGGTGCATTGGCCCGAGGTTATCGTAACCTACGACAGCACGGATAAAGTGCTCTTTTCCGCAGACGGATTCGGCAAATTCGGTGCATTGGATACACAGGAAGAATGGGCGTGCGAAGCGAGAAGATACTATATCGGCATAGTTGGAAAATACGGTGCGCAGGTGCAAAATCTGCTTAAAAAGGCTGCCGGTCTGGATATACAGATAATATGTCCGCTTCACGGTCCCGTGCTTACGGAAAATCTCGGTTATTATATTAACCTTTACGATACCTGGTCAAGCTACCGTCCCGAGGAAGATGGCATAGTTATTGCGTACACATCTGTTTACGGAAATACGAAAAAAGCGGTAATGCTTCTTGCGGAAAAGCTGAAGCAAAGAGGCTGCCCCAAGGTAGTGGTAAACGACCTTGCACGCTGTGATATGGCAGAGGCTGTTGAGGATGCGTTCAGATACAGCAAAATTGTTCTTGCAACCACCACCTACAACGCAGAGATATTCCCCCATATGCGTGAGTTTATCAACCATCTTACCGAGCGCGCGTTCCAAAACCGCACCGTGGCGTTTATAGAAAACGGATCCTGGGCGCCCTTGGCGGCAAAGGTTATGAAGGAAATGTTTGCAAAAAGCAAGAATATATCCTTTGCGGAAAACACCGTAAAGATACTTTCCGCACTTAACGACGAAAGCACCTTACAGCTTGACAATCTGGCAGACGAACTGTGCAAAGAATATCTTGCTTTGCAGGATTCCACCGCAAACAAAAACGATCTTACTGCGCTGTTCAAGATCGGCTACGGTCTGTACGTTGTTACCTCCAATGACGGAAAGAAGGATAACGGAATTATAGTAAACACCGTAACTCAGGTTACAAACACCCCCAACAGAATTGCGGTAACCATTAACAAAGATTCTTATTCCCACCACGTGATAAAGCAGACGGGAAAAATGAATATTAACTGTCTTTCCGAAGAAGCGCCCTTTTCCGTATTCGAAAACTTTGGGTTTGTAAGCGGAAGAAATGTTGATAAATTCGCAAACATTACTCCTTTAAGATCTGATAACGGACTTGCGTTCCTGCCCAGATATATAAATTCCTTTATGTCACTCAAGGTAGAACAGTACGTAGATCTGGATACCCACGGAATGTTTATATGCTCTATAACCGAATCCAGAGTAATATCCGATAAAAACACCATGACCTACACTTATTATCAGGACAACGTAAAGCCCAAGCCCCAAACAGAAGGTAAAAAAGGCTACGTATGCAAAATATGCGGCTGGATATACGAAGGCGACACACTGCCCGAAGATATTGTTTGCCCCTTGTGCAAGCACGGTGCAAGCGATTTTGAAGAAATAAAATAATTTTTTAAAAATACAAACAAAACACACGGAGGATTAATTTTATGTGTAACGAAACAAGATTTTATATTTGCGAGCATTGCGGAAACATTGTCGGTATGATCAAAAATTCCGGCGTACCCGTAGTTTGCTGCGGTCAGAAAATGACTCTTATTGAAGCAGGCACCGTTGAAGCAAGCAGAGAAAAGCATATTCCCGCAGTTAACGTTGAAGGCAACACCGTTAAGGTTTGCGTTGGCAGCGTTGAACACCCCATGACCGAAGAACACAGCATTACCTGGGTATATCTCCAGACCGACAAGGGCGGACAAAGAAAGTGCCTTAACCCCGGCGAAAAGCCCGAAGTAACCTTTGCCGTTGCAGACGAAAAGCCTGTAGCAGTTTACGCTTACTGCAACCTCCACGGTTTGTGGAAAGCAGACGTTGAATAATAAATACATCAATATTGAACGGAGGAAAATAATATGAAATACGTATGTGAAATTTGCGGTTGGACCTATGACGAAGCTTTGGGCGATCCCGACAGAGGCATTGCTCCCGGCACCAAATTTGAAGACCTTCCCGAAGACTTTGAATGCGCCGTTTGCGGTGTTGGCAAAGATACCTTCAGTGCTGAATGATTATGAGAGAAAATTACGTAGTGTGCAATTGCAAACAGGTAAGCTATGCCGATATAGCGAATGCACTTGGAAACAACAATAAATTTGAAAATGTGCTTGAAGCGTTTAATTCCGTTCAGCAGGTTACTCATTGTTCCACGGGATGCGGCGGATGCCACCAAAAGGTTTTGGATATTATCTCCGAAATCATGATGGGACACGAAAAAGTGTAAATTCACAAAAAACACATCAAGAAACATAAAAGTACCGGCGGTACAACACAGCCGGTACTTTTTAGATAACGTGAGAAAAACTATATGGAAATGGTATTATTAACAGCGCTGGGCGTGGGCGGCGCAACCATATTCGGTTCCGTGATCGGATTTGTGTTTAAAAAAATATCCCACAAGTTTTCGGATATCGTGCTGTCCTTTGCGGCAGGAGTAATGCTTGCCGCCGCAGTGCTGGGACTTATACTTCCCTCTCTGGATTACGGAGGAAAATTCGGACTTTTGGTTACCGTTGCGGGCGTTTTTGCAGGTGCTTTATGTCTTAACCTTATTGATAAGCTGGTGCCTCACCTACACCGTATGGTGGGCCCCGACACGGAACAACACAGCAATGCGAATTTAAGCAAGGTATTGCTCTTTGTAGCCGCTATCGCCATACATAACCTGCCCGAAGGTATTGCGGCAGGCGTGGGATTCGGTTCGGGCGATACTTCCCAAGCGCTTATTATCGCAGGGGGAATCGCTTTGCAGAATATCCCCGAGGGTATGGTAATTATCGGCCCTATGCTTGCTGCCGGCGTATCCCCGAAAAAGACTTTCCTGTGCGCTATGGCTACCGGAGTGGTAGAGGTAATCGGCACCCTTATAGGATATTTTGCGGTAAGTTTAGCTTCTGTAATACTTCCTTTTGCCCTTGCTTTTGCGGGAGGCACTATGCTTTACGTTATAAGCGAC
>JAGCNA010000156.1 GCA_017646185.1 Clostridia bacterium | reverse complement strand
CCCTTTCCGCTACAGGACAGGACGTGTTCCACAAGCTGTTTAATCCCCTCACGCCGGGTTTTGCCCACGTAACTGCGAACGATACCGCCCAGCTTATTAACGCCGTAGAAAGTCTTAAACCCGCAGGTATAATGCTTGAAATGGTGCAGGGCGAAGGCGGAGTTATTCCTCTTGACAACGAATTTGTTATGACGGCACAGCGTCTTGCTACCGAAAACGATATTCCCCTTATTATAGACGAAGTTCAGACAGGAAACGGCAGAACCGGATCACTTTATGCATATATGCAGTTTGGTATTACGCCTGATATTGTTTCCACCGCAAAGGGCTTGGGCGGCGGACTTCCTATCGGCGCCACTATGATGAGCGAAAAGGTTGAAAACGTGCTTGGTCCCTCCGACCATGGCTCTACCTATGGCGGTAACCCCGTTTGCTGTGCAGGCGCTTTGACGGTTATTAACAGACTGGACGAAAGCTTCCTTTCCGAAGTAAATGCAAAAAGCCATTACATTTTCAGTAACCTCTGCGGTGCGGAAGGAATTGAAAGCGTAAGCGGTATGGGACTTATGATAGGAATTAAAACTACCGGCAACGCAAAAGAGATAGTAAACGAGTGTATAAGCAGAGGCGTGCTTTGCCTTACCGCAAAGGACAAGGTTCGTTTGCTCCCTCCCCTTAATATTCCTATGGATTCCCTTGAAAAGGCTATTGAAGTTATTAAATCCGTATGCAAGGAGAAAAAATAATGGAACAGTTTAAAAACAGAAGCTTTTTAAAATTGCTTGATTATACACCCGAAGAAATAAACGAACTGCTTAAATTAAGCGCAGAGCTTAAGGCAAAGAAAAAAGCAGGTGTTCCCCACAGACTTTGCGAGGGAAAAAGTATAGCTTTGGTTTTTGAAAAGACCAGCACCAGAACCCGCTGTGCTTTTGAAGTAGCGGCGGCAGATCTTGGTATGCACCCCGTTTATCTTGACCCTAAAGGATCCCAGATCGGCAAAAAAGAAAGTATTGCAGACACGGCAAGAGTTCTGGGCAGAATGTTTGACGGTATCGAATACCGCGGATACGGACAAGAAATCGTTGAAGAGCTGGCAAAATACGCAGGAGTTCCCGTTTGGAACGGACTCACCAACGAATTCCACCCCACACAGATACTTGCGGATTTTCTTACTATTCAAGAGCATTGCGGCGATCTTAAGGGCAAGAAGCTGGTTTATATGGGTGACGCCCGCTATAATATGGGTAATTCCCTTATGGTGGGATGTGCCAAGATGGGTATGCATTTTGTTGCCTGCGCACCCGAAAAATACTTCCCTTCCAAAGAGCTTGTTGATGAGTGCAAAAAAATCGCTTCCGAAACCGGCGCTGTACTTGAGTTTATCACCGACCCCAAAAAAGCCGTTATAAATGCAGACGTTATTTATACCGACGTTTGGGTTTCCATGGGCGAGCCCGATGAAGTTTGGGAAAAGCGTATCAAGGATCTGTCTCCTTACTGCGTAACATCCGAGTTGATGGCAATCGCAGGTGAGCAATGCCGTTTTATGCACTGTCTCCCTGCGTTTCACGACCTCGAAACCGAGATTGGATGCGAGATGTACAAAAAGTTCGGTCTCGACTGTATGGAAGTCACCAACGAAGTGTTTGAAAGTTCCGCTTCAATCGTCTTTGACGAAGCGGAAAATAGAATGCACACAATCAAAGCTGTGAT
>JAGCNA010000155.1 GCA_017646185.1 Clostridia bacterium | reverse complement strand
GCAGACGCGGTATCCACCCTTACTCTGGATAATTTCGATACTATCGTTTCCTCTCAGCCGGATATGGACATTATTACCGGCTCTGCGGGAAAAATCGCTACGTCCGCATACTGGTACATAGCTTGCAAGACCACAAGAGAAACCTTTGGTCTTTACACCGTGGGCAACACCTATAAAGTAGCCTTCCCGTATTCTGCGGATGCGGAATGCGATATGCTTCTTTCCAAGGTGATCGCTCAGACGGATACCGATGAAATCGTGCTTATTTTCTCTACAAAGACAATACCTTCCGAGCTTAACTTTACCAGAAGACAGACTGTAAACGTTGTTAAGGAAAGCTTTGAGGGAATAAGAATTCCCGCTTCCGCCGTCCGCGTGTTTGAAGGTGTGAGAGGGGTTTACGTGTTGGATGGCAACACGGTAGTGTTTAAAAAGATAACCGTTTTACACGATGATAACGGTACCTATATCTGCGCTTTGCCGGACGAAAACAACAAAGCCTACGTTTCCGCAGACAGATTGTCTTTGTACGATCAGGTTATAGTTTCCGGCACGGACATTTACGTGGGGAAGGTGTTATCTTGACAAACATTCCCGAAATGCTTGAAAGCATAAAAGAAATCAAAAACTCCCTTCCCGAAGGAGTGACCTTGGTGGCGGCAACAAAGACCGTCCCTGCAGATATTATCAATCTTGCCATAGAGGCGGGCTTGACGGATATCGGAGAAAACCGCCCGGAGGAGCTGTGTGAAAAATACCCTTTGTTAAAAAAAGACGGGGTCCGTTTTCATATCATCGGCGGTCTGCAGACACGTAAGGTTAAAAGCGTTATCGACAAGGTGGATATGATCCAGTCTCTGGACAGACCGTCTCTTGCCAAAGAGATAGATAAGCGCAGTAAAGAGATCGGCAAGATCACAGATTGCTTGATAGAAATTAATTTGGGCAAGGAGGAAGGAAAGTCCGGCGTGTGTCCCGAAGACGCCTTGGATTTTTATCTTTCTCTCTGTGAGTATTCAAATATCCGCATAAGAGGGGTAATGGCAGTCCCTCCCGTGGGAAAACTTGAAGAATACTATAATATTTTATATAAAATATACGCTGACATCTTGAAAAAATCGAAAAATAGTGATAAAATAGATATAATATCTGTAGGTATGTCTTCAGATTACGAACAGGCGGTTTCACTCGGGTCAAATATGGTCCGTGTGGGCAGCAAAATTTTTGGAAAAAGAAATTATTTAGTATAAAAAACGGAGGAACAACCATGGGATTCATGAAGAGCATTTCCAATCTTTTTAAACCGGACGACGAATACGTTGACGAAAACGAGTACACTGAAGAAGAGTACGAGGACGATGCTCCCGCAAGAGAGAGCAGACCTGCAAGACCTGCAGGCAGCGCGTCTTCCAACGCATCTCTTGAAATGAAAATTATCAAGCCCGAAAGATACGAGGACGTTACCGGTATCGCACAGCATCTTTTGCACCGCCGCACCGTAGTTCTTAACCTTGAGAGCACCAACAAGGAAACTATAAGAAGAATAATAGACTTCCTTTCCGGCGTTGCTTTTGCTATCGGCGGCAATCTTAACCGCGTTGCAAATTCCACTTACGTTATCACCCCCAAGAACGTTGAACTTTCTGATGATCAGAAGGATGCTTCTGTGGAAGAGAAAAACGTAAATAACGCACCCAGAGAACTTTTCTAATCACCTTACGGAGCGTTGGTTTTGAACATAGTTTTATATACGTTGGCAAGCATGGTGGAGGTTTTCCTCTGCCTGCTTTCTCTTGCCATAGTTTTAAGAGTATTGCTGCCTCTTTTGGGATTTGAAGAAGGCGTGCTTTTGGGCTTGTGCATAATGCTCAGCGAGCCTGTTGTGGCTCCCGTAAGAGCACTTTTGTCAAAGAGCGAATTTTTTCAATCTTCCCCTATGGATTTTTCGTATACGGTAACAATACTCATAATCCTTGTAATAAATATCTTTATGCCCACAGCAAGTACATTCATTTGATTTAAAGGGGGTAGTGTCGGATGCTGGCACCGCACGAACTTAAAAATAAAACCTTTGGCAAAAGCCTTAAAGGCTATAACGTTGCCGAGGTAGATGATTATATCAATTTTCTCATTGATAAATACACCGAAGTGTATCGCGAGAATATAGAATTGGACAGAAAGCTTCGTATCGTAGTTACCAATCTGGACGAAATACGTGACGAGGAAGAGTCTATACGCAATACTCTCGTTTCCGCACAGAAAATGGGTGAGAAAATAATACGCGATGCCAATGAGCGTGCAGACATTATTACCGAATCCATTAAAAAACGCTGCGATTCCGTTATCGAAGATTTTAAGATACAGATCGCAAAAGAAAAAGAAGAGCTGTGGACAGTGCGTGCAACCGTTCTGGATTTCAAAAAGAAGCTTTTCGAAGCTTACCGCACCCAGATCGAGGAAGTACGCAACATTTCTGTCAACGAGCTGGAAGAGCTTGTCCTTCCTTCCGATAGCGAGCTGGTAGGAAAGATATTCGGCGAAGTAAAGGCTACTATCGAAGAAGAGATCCGTTCCGAGCGTGTGCGCAGAGAGCAGGAAGAGATTATCCGCCGTGCGGAAGAAGAACAGCAGGCAGAGCAAGAGCTTGACGAAAACGAATTTTCCATGCCCCACTTCACTTCTCCCGAGCCTTCTCCTTCGGATACAATAATCCTCCCTGCGGACGAAATGCCCATCGAGGAGCCGGATGAAGGACTGCGCAAGATCATAGAAGAAAACATTGCTTTGGAAAAAGAAACCGAGCAGGATACCGCCGCAACGGTAATACTTCCCGATATCGGCGGCGATACCGATGAAAAAAACATTTGCTCCGATGAGGAAATGTACAGATTATTTAACGAAGACGACGAAGACTAAGGAGTACTCATAAAAATGGCGAACGATTATAAGAATTCACTTAATCTTCCTACCACAGCGTTCCCTATGCGTGCAAATCTCCCCCAGAGAGAGCCGGATACACAGCGCAAGTGGCTGGAAGAAGATATATACGAGAAAATGTGTGCCCGTAACGAAGGAAAGGAGTCCTATGTCCTTCATGACGGACCTCCGTTCTCCAACGGTAATATCCACATGGGTACCGCGCTTAACAAAATACTCAAGGATTTTATAAACAAATACAAATCCATGAGCGGCTACCACATTAATTACGTTCCCGGCTGGGATAACCACGGTATGCCTATCGAAAGCGCAATTATCAAAAAGAATAAGCTGGACAGAAAGAAGATGTCTGCAGCCGAATTCCGTTCCGCTTGCTTTGATTTTGCAGAAGATTTCGTTCAGCTTCAGATGCAGTCTTTCAAGCGTCTGGGCGTTCTGGGCGATTGGAAGAACCCTTACCGCACCATGGACCCTGCTTTCGAAGCAGAGGAAATCAAGGTGTTTGGTGAAATGTATAAGAAGGGCTATATCTACAAAGGCTTGAAGCCCGTATATTGGTGCCCTCACGATGAAACCGCACTTGCAGAGGCGGAAATCGAATATAAAGACGATACCTGTACTTCCATCTTCGTAAAGTTCCGCGTTAAGGATGATAAGGGACTTCTTGATGGAGTTTGCGAAAAAGAAAACACATATTTCGTTATCTGGACAACCACTACCTGGACTCTTCCCGGAAATATGGCGATTGCTCTGCATCCCAGAGAAAAGTACGCAGTAGTGAAAGCCGGTAACGAGAATTATATAGTTGCCGAAGCTCTTGCAGGCAAGGTTATGGCTGCAGGCGGTATTGAGGATTACGAAATTATCGCAACCTTCAAGGGCGGCGATTTTGAGTACGCAACCGCATACCATCCTTTCCTTGAAAGAGATTCCATGCTGGTTACCGCAGAGTACGTAACTATGGACAGCGGTACGGGATGCGTTCATACCGCACCCGGCTTCGGTGTAGATGACTATTATACCGGTATGCGCTACGGTATCCGCATTTGCGTTCCCGTAGACGACAGAGGCTACCAGACAGAAGAAGCCGGCAAATATGCGGGCATGTTCTATTCCGAATCCAACAAGGCTATCCTTGCTGATATGCAGGAAAGCGGCGCTTTGTTTGCTTCTCAGGAAATGGTGCACCAGTATCCTCATTGCTGGCGCTGTAAGCACCCCATCATCTTCCGTGCAACACCTCAGTGGTTCTGTTCTGTTGAAGCGTTCCGTGAAGATGCACTCAAGGCGGCTGCACAGGTTAACTGGATGCCTGCTTGGGGCGGGGACAGAATGGCGGGTATGATCCGTGAAAGAGCAGACTGGTGTATTTCCCGTCAGCGTCAGTGGGGTCTTCCCATTCCCGTTGTTTACTGTAAGGATTGCGGAAAGCCTATTTGTGACGATACTACCATAGGCAATATCAGCGCTGTTTTTGCCGAAAGAGGATCCAACGCCTGGTTTATTGACGATGCAGACAGCCTCGTTCCCGAAGGATACGTTTGTCCCTTCTGCGGCGGCAAGCACTTCAATAAGGAAACCGATACACTTGACGGTTGGTTCGATAGCGGCGTTACCCATTACGCTTCTCTTAAGAAATCCGGTGAAAAGTGGCCTGCCGACCTTTATCTCGAAGGTGCAGACCAGTACAGAGGATGGTTCCAGTCCTCTCTGCTCACCGCTGTTGGCGCTCTCGGCGAGGGTGCTCCTTATAAAGCTGTTCTTACCCACGGTTGGGTTGTTGACGGCGAAGGCAAAGCAATGCACAAATCCTTGGGCAACTCCGTTGCACCTGAGGAAATTATAAAGGTTTACGGCGCAGATATACTCCGTCTGTGGGTTGCTTCCAGCGACTATACCGTAGACGTTCGCGCTTCCGATAACATTTTCAAACAGCTTTCCGAAAGCTACCGCAAGATAAGAAACACCATTCGTATTCTTCTTGCAAACCTTGGAGATCCTGCAGTGGATTTCGACCCTGCAAAGCATTTTGTTCCCGTAAGCGAAATGCGTGCGCTTGACCGTTGGGCGCTTGCCCGTCTTAACAAGCTTGTTGCAGAATGCACCAAGGCTTACGAAACCTACGAATTCCACGATATTTACCACGCTGTAAATAATTTCTGCGCAAACGATATGTCCAAGCTTTACGTTGATATCGCAAAGGATAGATTGTATTGCGAAAAGCTTGATGATCCCGCAAGACGTTCCGCACAGACCGCAATGTATATGATCGTACATGCACTCACACGTCTGCTGGCTCCCGTTCTTTCTTATACCGCAGAAGAGACATGGGGCTTTATGGCTCATCTTGAGAGCGATAATACCGAAAGCGTATTCCTTAACGATCTTCCCGTTTACGATACAGCCCTTGAATATGACGGCGAGGAACGCTATAACGCAGTTTTCACTGCACGTGATGACGTTATGAAAGCGCTTGAGCTTGCCCGTGCCGCAAAGGTTATCGGTAAGTCTCTTGAAGCAAAGGTAGTTATCTACGGTGATGAAAACAGCGATGTTATCAAGCTGTTCAAGTCCTTCGATAAGGAACTTAACGAGCTGTTTATCGTAAGTAATACCGAAATAAGCTGTGAAGCGGCTCCCGAAAACGCATTTAAGGAAACCGAAACCGGTATCGCAGTTAACGTTACTCCCGCTTCCGGTGTCAAGTGCGACAGATGCTGGGCATACACCGAAACTCCTTATACCGATTCCGATGGCGGTAATCTTTGTCCCAGATGTAAAGGCGTAGTATGTTAGCGGCTATAATAGTAATATTAACGGTGGCTTTGGACCAGCTTTCCAAAACTCTGGTAGTTTCCCGTATGGAGTTTGAGCAAGGCTCGATCAAGGTGCTGGGAGATTTGCTGGTGTTTTACCGTACGGAAAACGACGGCGCAGCTTTCGGTATGTTAAGCAATGCCCGCTGGGTATTTATACTGTTTTCTCTGTTGGCTATCGCCGCAGGAATATACTGTATAATCAAGTACAACAAAAGGCATATCCTTCTTACCGTTTCGGTATCCATGCTGTTGGGCGGCGGTATCGGAAATATGATCGACCGTCTCTTCCGCGCAGGCGTTGAATGTGAATATGCGGTGGTGGATTTCTTGTATTCTTCCTTGATGCCGTGGTTTTATTTCAACCTTGCAGATGCATTTATTACCGTAGGCGCAGTTATCCTTTGCGTGTATATGCTGTTTTTTGAAAGCAAAGTCGAAAAAAGAATAGCAGAGCAAAAGGCAATGGAAAATCCCGAAGTTATCGAAGAACAAGAAGAACAGGAAGAATAATTTATGGCACTGATGGTTGCAGAACAAGAAAATATCGGCACAAGACTTGATATTTTCGTATCTGTGTCAGAAGGTGTCAGCCGTTCCGCGGCGCAGGAGCTTATATCAAACGGCTCTGTAACCGTGAACGGAAAACAAAGCACAAAAAACTATAAGCTCAGGGAAGGGGATATGGTGGAAACAACACTTCCTCCTCCCGAGCCCATAGAAGCATTACCCCAAGACATACCGGTGGATATCGTCTATGAGGATGAGCATCTGCTGGTGGTCAACAAGCCCCAGGGGATGGTGGTCCATCCCGCCCCCGGCAATCCGGACGGAACCTTGGTCAACGCCCTTTTACATCATTGCGCCGGCAGACTTTCTTCCATAAACGGAAAAATCCGACCGGGTATCGTTCATAGGATCGATAAAGACACCGCAGGCTTGCTTATCGTTGCAAAAACAGATGCCGCCCATACGGGATTGGCAGAGCAGATTGCGGTACACTCGTTTACGAGACGTTACAGAACAATTGTGGTAGGTAATATCCGTGAAGACAGCGGAACTATCGACAAGCCCATCGGCAGAAGCGGTACAGACCGCAAAAAGTTCGCAGTAACAAACGTAAATTCAAAACCTGCCGTCACACACTACCGTGTAATAGAACGGCTGGCAGGGTACACTCATCTTGAGCTTACTCTTGAAACAGGACGCACTCACCAGATCAGAGTGCACATGGCGTATATGGGACATCCTGTCATTGGGGATCCTGTCTACGGTAACCCCAAACATTCGCTGGGTCTTAGAGGACAGTGTCTGTTTGCTGAATATATTTCATTTACACACCCCATAACGGGTGAAATAATGTCCTTTGGTGCAGAATTGCCCGATTTCTTTAAGGACGTTTTGAGGAGAATATGATGAACGTACAACTTTTGCAGGAAAAAGCCAATGCCGTTCGTATCGGCATTATTGAATCTACCCACGCCGCAAAATCGGGACATCCCGGCGGTTCTCTGTCTTGCACAGAGCTTATTACCTATCTTTATTTTCATAGAATGAACGTGGATCCCGTCAATCCCAAGTGGGAGGATAGAGACCGCTTCGTTCTTTCCAAGGGACATTGCGCTCCCGCACTTTACGCAGCGCTTGCACACAGAGGATTTTTTGATCCTTCCCGTCTTACCGAACTGCGTAAGCTCGGAAGCTTCCTTCAGGGACACCCCGATATGAAGACCACTCCCGGTGTGGATATGTCTACCGGCTCTCTCGGTCAGGGTATTTCTGCGGCTTGCGGTATGGCTATGACCGCAAAAGCTACCAATAAAAACTGGCGTGTTTATACATTGCTGGGTGACGGCGAATGTGAAGAAGGTCAGGTTTGGGAAGCTGCAATGTTTGCATCCCACTATAAGCTTGATAATCTCATCGCTTTCGTTGATTTTAACGGCTACCAGATAGACGGCGCAGTTACAGACGTAATGAACCCCACTCCCATTGACGAAAAGTTCGCTTCCTTCGGCTGGCACACCCTCGTTATAGACGGACACGATTTTGCCGCTATCGATGCCGCAGTAGAAGAAGCGCTTAAGATAAAAGACAAGCCTTGCGCTGTTATTATGAAGACAGTAAAGGGCAAGGGCGTTTCCTTTATGGAAAACAACTACAAGTGGCACGGTGTTGCTACTAACGACGAGCAAAAGGAACTTGCTCTTAATGAACTGAAAGGAGCAAATGCGTAATGGAAAAACAGGCTACCCGTGTTGCATACGGTAAAACTCTTGCCGCTTTAGGCGAAGAAAAAATGTTTTTCGTGCTGGATGCAGACCTTTCCGGTTCCACCAACACAAAAACCTTTGGAGATAAGTTCCCCGAAAGATTTTTCAACTGCGGTATCGCAGAAGGAAATATGATGTCTGTTGCCGCAGGTATGGCTGCTGCAGGCGTTCCCGTTTTCGCTTCTTCTTTTGCAATGTTTGCTACCGGAAGAGCGTTTGAACAGATCAGAAATTCCATTGGTTATCCCAGACTTAACGTAAAAATCGCCGCTTCCCACGCAGGTATCACCGTAGGTGAGGATGGCGCTTCCCATCAGTGTATAGAGGATATTTCTCTTATGCGCGGTATCCCCGGTATGACAGTATTTTGCCCCGCAGATTCCGCAGAAACCCAGTGGGCAGTTAAAAAGGCTTTGGAAATAGACGGTCCCGTATATATCCGTCTCGGCAGATATGCCGTTGAGCAGGTATTTACCGATTGCTCCAACAACGAGGTTGGCAAGGGTAACGTTGTGGCAGACGGTACCGATATAGCAATCTTCGCTACCGGTATAACCGTTGCCGCCGCTATAAAGGCAAGAGAAGCTTTGGCAGAAAAAGGCGTTTCCGCCGCTGTTGTGGACATTCATACGATCAAGCCCTTTGATAAAGAGCTTGCAAATTATTACGCATCCCGTTGCGGCGTTATCCTTACCGCAGAAGAACATTCCGTTATCGGCGGTCTGGGCAGCGCAGTTTGTGAAGCGGTTTGCGAAACCACTCCTTGCAAGGTTATCCGTCTCGGCGTAAACGATGAATTCGGTACCAGCGCTTCTGCAGGCGTTCTGGTTTCCCATTTCGGACTTGACGCAGAGGGAATAACCGCAAAGGCACTTAAAGCTTTGGGTAAATAAATGGCAAAAAAACAATCCTGGAAGCTGGATAACGCCGCACTTATATTTCCGGCGATACAAAACGGCTCCCATAATATGTTGTTCAGAATATCCGCAGATTTTGCGGAACCAATAGATCAGAAGGTGCTTTCACAAGCACTTTCTGACGTTGCGGACAGATTACCGCACTTTCGCGTCAGACTTCGTGTCGGCGCTTTTTGGTATTATTTTGACCCTAACGATAACGACCTTCCTTTGGAGCAGGACGTTATAAATCCTCTCCGCAGAATGGATTTCAAGGGTCAGGGCGGTTATATGTTTCGTATCAGGTACGGTAGTAACCGAATAGCCGGCGAATTTTTCCATTCTCTGTGCGACGGTACTACCGCGCTTACCTTTATGCGCACTTTATGGGCAAGGTATCTTTTCCTTTTGGGACACACAGAGGTTCTTCCTGCGCCGGAACTGGGTATACTTGATTGCGGTGATAATATTTCGGAAGAGGAACTCGAAGATGCTTTTATAAAATACGCAGAGAAAGGCGCAAAATTAAAGCGCAAGGAAAGTAAAGCGTGGCACCTTACGGGTGAAAGACTTCCCAACAGAGGTCTTGGCTACGTTACTCTTTCTATGGACGCTTCCGCTTTGCATGCCAAGGCAAAGGAATTAAACGTAACTGTAAACGAATACGTTACCGCCTGCATAACCGAAACCTTGTATCATTTGCAAAAGAATACTCTTTCCAAAGGTGAAATCAAGGTTTCCGTTCCCGTTAATATGCGCAGGTATTATCCTACCAAGACCTTGCGTAATTTCTCTCTTTATACCAACGTAGGCATAGACCCCAAGTGCGGCGAATATGATTTTCCCTCTATCGCCAAGGAAATTTCCGCTATGCTTCGGTATAAATTACAGCCCAAGCTTATGAGCGCTCAAATGGCTACCAACGTGGCAGACGAAAAAAACGTTGTTGTCCGTGCAGTGCCGCTGTTTATAAAGAACATCGTGTTAAGCACGGTGTATCTCACCGCATCAGAAAACCAGTTCACAACAAACTATTCGGGGTTGGGTGTTGTGCCTCTTACTCCCGAAATGGAAAAATACGTTACGGGTATGTGCTTTATGCTGGGCGCACCCCGTGTAAATACCACCCAGGTTTCGGGCTTAACATATAAAGGCAGATTTTATCTCACCGTTACCGAGGTTTTGCGGGATAAATCCTTCCGCAGAGAGCTGGCTAAAAATTTTGTGGAAAAGGGCTTCGAAGTTACTGTCGAAGATAGTGATGAATAAATGTCATATTGTGTAAATTGCGGAGTGAAGCTAAAAGAAGATGCGCGCGTTTGCCCTCTTTGCGATTGCCCCGTTATAAATCCTTACGAAGAATACAAAAAATATTCAGGCGAAAAAGCCGCCCCCCAGCCGCTTTCCACAGATACGGCTCCCGTAGCCAACTGGCGGGATCTTACTCATTTTATTATTTCTCTTACGCTCGCGTTGGGCTCTGTGTCCTGCTGTATTATTAATCTGTGCATCAGCCATAAATTGACATGGTCGCTCATAGCCGTTGCGGCTTGTATTACGGCGTATATCTGCGTAGCGCTTCCTATTAAAAAACGCACTTTTTTGCCCGAGCTTTCCGTGCTGTTTGATTTCTTTGCCGTAGCGTTTTCCGTTACCGTGGTAGCGTGGAGAATGAATGATTTCGGCTGGGCACTAAAACTCGCATATCCTCTTTCCGCAGCAGTTGCGCTGTGTGCGGGCTATATCGTTTTTCTTGTCCGCAAGCATAAGATACGGTATTTTCATATATTGGCGTTGGGTTCTGTGCTGGCAGGTGCTATCTCCGTGCTTACCGAGCTTTTACTTAACGGATTTACGGATATAAGCTGGTCCGGAATTTCGGCAGCTTCCTGCGTATTTTTTGCCGCGGTTTTGTGTGTCATTGCAAAAAGCCGCAGACTTACCAGAAGATTTCATCTTTAAGGAGTGCTTTTCTTGTTTACAGCAGTTGAACTTAATAAATATTTTGATATTTCTGTCCCCGCATCCTTCGGCTTTTCCGAAGATAGCGGCGGAATATGTCTGCTTGCAAATAACAATTCCTTTAACCGCGTGGCAGTAGCGCTTGACGTTACCTTGGATTCCATAGAATTCGCCGCGTCCGTGGGGGCAGGAGCGCTTATAACACATCACCCCTGCATATTCGGCAAGATAAGCGATATCCGTTGTGATGATGCGGTAGGCGCACGTCTGCTGAAAGCGGCAAATTACGGTATTTCTCTTATGGCGTATCACACAAGGCTGGATAACCTTCCCGGCGGTGTGAACGATACTCTGTGCAAAATTATCGGTATAAAAGATACCTTTGAATTTGCACCTTGCGCCCGTATTGGAAATACAGAAAACCCCGCCACGCCCGATGATTTCGGCGCACTTGTGGGCAAGGCTCTTGAATCTGACAGAGTTAAGGTTTTTGCAAACAACAAATCCGTTTCCCGCGTTGCAGTGTGCAGCGGAAGCGGCGGAAGCGTGTTAAGAGATGCGTATCTTGCAGGAGCTGATACTCTTGTTACCGGCGAAGTAAAATACAACAACGAGCTTGATGCCGCTGAATACGGCGTTAACCTTATCGTTGCAGGCCATAAAGAAACGGAGCGTATTGTACTGCCAGTTATAAAGGATATAATTTTAAAAGGTTTTCCCTCTGCGGAGGTGTTTGTTTACTATGCTTGACGGTATTTTTTGCCGCGCCCTCGGTGATGAATTAAATAAGTTATCGGGTGCAAAAATAGAAAAGATCCATCATATCAGCAACAAGGAGCTTGTTTTCGAGCTTTTCGGAGGCGAGCGAAACACGTTGCTTATTTCCGCGTTGCCTTCCGCACCGCGGATATGTTTTATAAAGGAATACGACCGCCCTCAAAATCCCACTATGCTTTGTATGCTTTTCAGAAAGCATCTTTCCGGCGGAAGGATAACAAGCGTTTCCGCTTTGCAGGACGAGCGTATTATTAAATTTTCTTTTGTCGCCGCCGATGAATTGGGGCACATTGAGGAAAAGTATCTTTATGTAGAGCTTATGGGCAAGTATTCCAACTGTATACTTTGTTCCCACGATGACCGTATTCTGGGTGCTTTTTCGGTTTCCGATATTACGGATAAACGCTGTATTATGTCGGGTGCCCGTTATGAACCGCCGGAAAAACAAAATAAATTCCCCCCGTTTTCTGTAACAAAAGAGCAGTTTTTGCTTCTTGCCGCCCAAAATTCACACCGCACGGCAGATGATTTTCTGCTTCAAAGCTTTCTCGGCTTTTCTCCCGTTACAGCTCGGGAAGTATCTTTTAAAGCTACGGGGGAAACAGATTCACTCTTGCTTTCCGCAGACCATAATAAACTGTGGAATGAATTTGAAATGCTCCTTGATTCCGTAAGAACACAAAGCGTAACTCCTTGTATAGCCGCAAACGGCAAGGCTTTTTCATATACGGCATTGTGTCAGTATGGCGGTGAGTATAAGCAGCTTCAAAGCCTTACACAGCTTTTAGGCGAATTTTATGCGGAAAAAGCGTCTCTTGCAGAGATAAAACAGCTTTCCTTCGATATATCCCGTGTGCTGGGAACCGTTAAAAACCGTCTGGAGAAAAAATTGGTTTCCCAAAAAACAGAGCTTTCCGATTGCGCAAAAAAGGATATTTACCGCAATAGGGGAGATATTATTACTGCAAACATTTACCGTATCCCCTCGGGTGCTTCTTCCGTTACGGCTATGGATTATACTACGGGGGAAGAGGTTACAATACCGTTGGATACCCGTCTTACAGCTGCCCGTAACGCACAGCGCCTTTATGCAAAATATGCAAAGCTCAAACGTGCGGAAGAACATCTTACCGTTCTTATTGCTTCGGGCGAGGAAGAGCTTGCCTATGTCCGCACGGTAGAGGACGCATTGTCCCGTGCCCGTACCCGTAAAGAACTGGATGAAATTCGTCTTGAGCTTGGTGAAGTAGGCTATATGTCTGCCCCCGTAACCAAAAAAGGCAGTAAAAAAGCCCCTGCGGGACAGCACCTTACCTTTACTACTACCGATGGTATGCGTGTGCTTGTGGGCAGGAACAACAGACAAAACGATTCTTTAACCGGAAATGCGGAAAAAAACGATATCTGGTTCCACGTAAAGAATTTCCCCGGCTCCCACGTTATCCTTTGCACGGAGGGTGAGGAACCTACGGACAGAGATTATACCCAAGCTGCAATGCTGGCGGCGTATCATTCTTCCATTCGGGGCGCTTCAAACGCCGAGGTGGATTATACCCGTGTAAGATACGTTAAAAAGCCTTCGGGCAGTAAACCCGGGTACGTAACCTACGATAAATATTACACCGCTATAGTGGACGGTGTTATGCCCGATCTTGGAAAGGAGAACAAATAATGGCATTAAAGGACGATTGGAAAAAATTAGGCAAGGATTTCAAGGAAATAGGTGCAGACCTTAAAGAATCCAAAATAGAAGGAAAAAACCTTAAATCCTTGGGCAAGCATTTTGGCAAAGCCTTTGTAAACAGCGTTGAAAAAGGTGTTGACGTTGTTTCCGATGCAGTTGAAGACGTTGTGGAAGACGTTACAAAAAAAGAAGATAAATAAAATTTCACCCCAAGAAGCCTGACGGCTTATTGGGGACCCCGACAAACAAAGCCCGTATCGCTGTTGATACGGGCTTTTTGAATAAAAGACTATTTGTTTTTCATTGCCTTTGCAAGAAGCTTTGCCACATCTGCTTTGGTTAATTCTGCGTCTTTATCCTGCTCGGAAGCAAAAACTCCGCCGTAGCCTGCGGCGTTCAAAGCGGCAATAGTCATTTGCTCCGCTTCGCCTCGGGTAATATTTTTTGTGGGATCAAACTTTCCGTTGCCAAGGGTTACGATATCCTCTCGCAGAGCAAGAGCGAGATATCCCTTTGCCACGTTGGTCAGCACCGCATCGTCTTCAAAAAGTGTATCTTCGCAAATTTCAGCCTGCTTATCCATACCCATTGCAGTAATCAGCATTACAAGGTAATCTATCTTTTTCACCTTTTCGGTGGGGGAGAAAAAGTATTCGCTTTCTCTTAATTCGTAAGTCATTACGTCGGACTGGGCGACCATAACTGCGCAGGAATACGCATCATTTCCCGCCATGTCCGCAAAGGTAATGTTTTTGCTGTTTTTCTCAACTTTCACGTTTACCGTGGCGATTTCGGAAACAAGCCCGAATTCATCGGAAACCGTATAAGAAAAACTGTCTCTTCCTCTGTAGCCTTCACGGGGAGTGTATTCGATAACACCGTCTTTGCTTACCTTTATGCTTCCGTTTGAAGGATAAGACTGAATATTCACCTGCATATTGTCACCGTTAGGATCGGTTATGGCAAGTTGGTGAAAAACGGGAATGTTTGCAAGGGTGGTAATATCCTCACTTGCGGCAATGGGAGCCACGTTAACCGAATTTTTTAATGTTATTACGCAGGGAATATCTGTTTCTGCCCAGTTTTCCGTACCTGCACGGAAGGAAAAAGAGGTTTTTGCAATATCCTTTGAAGCGGGAGTGAATACAAGATAAGACAATGCAGAAACGGGAATTGTCTGTCCTTCAACCACCTTTTGGTTGTTCAGGGTAAGAATACCTGCGCTTTCTGCGGGAAGGGCGGTAACCACAATATAGGTCACTTCTTTGCCGATCACGTTTTCAAAGTCCCCTTTGGTAAAGCTAACTGCTTTTTCGGTTATACCGCATTTTTGCATAACCGTTTGGGACTTTAATACGTCGATAGCGGGAGAAAGACCGTACCCTCCTGCAGACGCACTTACGCCGTATACGGTAAGCATAAGCGCCATTAAAGAAAGAATAAAAAGCTTTTTCATCAAATACGCCCCTTTTTAAAAAATAATAAATGTGTAATATTAATTTTCCCGTAATACAAAAAAATATTGCAAAAGAGCAAAAAATATAGTACAATTTTTATACAGTTATTTTGTATAAGGGGGAGTTTTGCGTGTCGGATATTCTTGTCGCAGTAAGCGGCGGTGTAGATAGCTCCGTGGCGGCTTACGTACTAAAAAAAGAAGGCTATAACGTAAGCGGTGTGTATATGCGTCTTGCTTCGCAAAAAGATGAAAGCGGCGATGCATTCAATGCCGCGCAAAATCTTGGAATAGATTTTCACGTTTTCGATAAACGGGAAGAGTTCAAAGAAAAGGTTGTTTCCCGCTTCGCACGGGAATATTTAAAAGGGCTTACCCCCAATCCCTGCGTTTTTTGCAATGAGACTATGAAGTTCCCCGCATTGTTTGAAAAAGCGAATGAACTGGAAATTTCTCTCACCGCAACGGGACATTACGCAGGCATATACGAGCGTGGCGGCGTGTATTACCTGCGCAAAAGCAAAAATACCGCAAAAGACCAAAGCTATATGCTGTACAGACTTTCTCAGAATATGCTTTCCCGCCTCGTCTTTCCTATCGGTGATATGAATAAAGACGATGTGCGTTTACTTGCAGAGGAGGGGAATATTCCCGTTGCTCACAAGGCGGATAGTCAGGATATCTGCTTCGTACCGGATGGGGATTACCGCCCCGTTATCGCAGAGCACGGTGATTCCACCGGCAAAACCGGTGATTTCGTTTATGAGGACGGCAGAATTATCGGCAAACACAAGGGTATTTCCGCATATACCATAGGTCAGCGCAAAGGACTCGGTATCGCTTGGGAGCATCCTCTGTACGTTATCGGCAAGGATATTGCGGGTAACCGTGTACTGCTCGGCAAAAACGAAAGTCTTTTTACAGACAGTCTTACTGCTTCAGATGTGGTTTATTGCTCAGAGCAAATGCCAAGTGTTTTCCGTTGCGAAGCGAAGGTGCGTTACAGCCATTCCGGCGCAATGTGTACCGTAACCAAGCTTACCGAAAACACGGTTTCCGTGTTGTTCGATACCCATCAGCGTGCCATAACCCCCGGTCAATCGGTGGTATTTTATGATGGCGAAACGGTTATCGGCGGCGGATATATTGATTGAGAGGATTTTTTATGGAAACCCGTCTTGACAGAATGATCCCCATCCTTGGTGAAGAGGGAATCGAAAAACTAAAAAAATCCCACGTTTTGCTTGTGGGAATAGGCGGCGTAGGCGCCGCTGCGGGAGAAGCCTTGGTACGCTCCGGTATCGGCAGTATAACCGCAATAGATAACGATACGGTAAATGTTACAAATATAAACCGCCAGCTTATAGCAACGGATATTGTTATAGGCAGATCAAAAACTGACGTAGCCTCTGAAAGATGGAGGGAAATTGCACCCGATTGCAATATAAGAGTAAAGGATATGTTTTATTCCGAAGAAGATCCCATTCCTCTTGATGAATACGATTATATTTTGGACTGCATAGATTCCGTGCGGTCAAAGCTGTTTTTAATTCAGCAAGCAACCAATGCAGGCGTGCCCATAATTTCCTGCATGGGTACGGGGAATAAGCTTGACCCCACAAGATTCGAGGTTTCGGATATTTCAAAAACCTCGGTTTGTCCTCTTGCCAAAACTGTCCGTGTGGAGTTGAGAAAAAGGGGAATAAACCATCTTAAGGTGGTATATTCCAAGGAGCTCCCCGTAGTGCACGATCGAGTTCCCGCATCCGTTCCCTTCGTGCCTCCCGTGGCAGGGTTTATAATGGCAGGGGAAGTAATAAAAGATCTTTGCAAAGGTGTGTAAAAAATGAAAAAAGTATGGAAACCGGGCACCCTTCTTGCCCCCGTTCCTCCCACAATGGTGTCCTGCGGGACTATGGAAAACCCCAATATTCTTACCGTAGGCTGGACAGGAATAACCTGCACAGATCCTGCACAGACATATATTTCTGTACGTAAAGAACGGCATTCCCACAGTATCATTTCTCAAAACGGATATTTTGTAATAAACCTTCCCACCGTTTCTCTTGCAAAGGCGTGCGATTTTTGCGGTGTCAAAAGCGGCAGGGATATAAATAAATTCGCTCATCTCGGTCTCACTCCCGTGGCGAGCGAGAATTCGGGCTGT
>JAGCNA010000154.1 GCA_017646185.1 Clostridia bacterium | reverse complement strand
TCAGGATAAATCCATTCTGGTTATCAAGGATTCCTACGGAAACGCATTCGTTCCTTATCTTACCGAGCATTACGGTAATATTATAGTAATCGACCCTCGCCACGTAGATATGAATATTTACGAGGAGTTCAAGGATTACGGTCTTACCGATATAGTGTTTATGGTAAACACCTCTTCGGGTAATACACAGGCTTGGTATAACAATCTGGTTAATCTTATCGACTGATAAAACAATCACCCCAAGAAAAAACAGCGGTCTTGCTTTAAGACCGCTGTTTTGCGTATAATTAAGTATTATTGGAAAACAAACATAAGGTGCATGGGATGCAGGTAATACTCGCCGTTAACCGAATATACGATAAAGGTTGCTTCCTTTGGGTCTGTGGACCCGCTCATTCCCTCTATAAGGTAAGAAACCGTAAGAGAGAGTATCTCGCCCACCTCGCCGTCAGGTAGGAAGGTGCCGGTATATACGGCGTCTGCGGGAAACTCATCCAGAGCTTCCTTTTTCACTTCCGTAACGGAAACAGAGGTAAAAGCTCCGCAAGCGTCCTTATTGTAAGCTTTGGTGGATGCCAGAATTTCGGAAACAGAGGTGTGCAGGTCTGTATCGGAAATTATGGTGTAATACTCCTCAAGCTCGGAAATATAATTGTCCTCGAACACGCTCAGGTATTCGTCCGCATCTCCGCTTTTGACTGCGCTTGCAAGGGTGTTGACGGGATCACCGTATTTACCGTTCAATGTAGATGCGCAGGAAACTGCGGTAAACGCCAAAATAATAATTAATGTAATTAAAACTGCTTTTTTCATTCTTCTTCACCAGATTTTAAATTAAGTTTCATTTCCGCAAATTCTTCGGGAGTAATTAAGATAGCGCGTTTTTTGGTGGTGGGGTCGAATTCGCCGATAACGCCGCTTCTTTCCAGTTTGTCTACAATTCTGGCGGCTTTTGCATAGCCCAGAGAAAGTCTGCGCTGGAGCAGGGAAGTGGATATGGTACCGTATTCAAGCGCCACTTCAATGGCTTTTATCTTGATAGGATCGTCCTTATCGTCGTCTTCTGCGCCGCCATCTTCTTCAACAGCGACTTTCTTTTTCTTCACACCGCACATTTTTGCTTCTTGTTCGATCTTTTCCATAACGGATTCGTCATAAGCAACGTTGGCGGCGGATTTAATAAACTGCGTAACAGCGGTAACTTCTTTTTTACCGTCTACGAATGCGCCCTGAACACGCAAAGGCTTAATGGCGCTTACGGGTGCATAAAGCATATCACCCTTACCCAGCAGACGCTCTGCGCCGCTTTGGCCCAATATAATATCGGAATCCACGCGGGAAACAACGGTGAATGCAATACGGGAGGGGATGTTGGCTTTAATAAGACCGGTAATAACGTCTGTAGAGGGACGCTGAGTACCGATAACCAGATGCATACCTGCGGCACGTGCTTTTTGTGCAAGACGGCAGATAGAGGTTTCAACGTCATCGGGTGCGGTCATCATAAGGTCAGCAAGCTCGTCGATAACGATAACCACATCGGGCATATATTCTTTTTCGGGATCGCCTGCAATAGCTTCGTTATATTCTCGGGAATCTCTTGCGCTTACGTCCTGAATACGCTCAAAACGTCTTTCCATTTCCATAACAGCCCAGTTAAGGGTGCCTGCCGCCTTTTTGGGCTCGGTAACTACGGGTACCAGCAGATGGGGCAGACCGTTATAATCTGAAAGCTCAAGCTTTTTGGGGTCTATAAGTATAAGCTTTACTTCTTCGGGACGGGCCTTGTAAAGCAGGGAAATAATAAGTGAGTTAAGACATACCGATTTACCCTGACCGGTAGCACCTGCAATAAGCAGGTGAGGCATCTTTTTAATATCAAGGAATACGGGGTTTCCTGCAATATCTTTGCCGAGGCAGGTAAGCAATTTGTCTGTGGAATCACGGAAGGTGGGGGTAGCGATAAGATCGTGAAGTCTTACTATGGAGGATCTTCTGTTAGGCACCTCAACACCCACAGCGCCCTTTCCGGGAATAGGCTCAACTCTTACGCTGGAGGCGGAAAGGTGAAGGGCAATATCTTCGGAAAGATTGATTATCTGCTTAACCTTTACACCGATCTCGGGCTGTAATTCAAAACGGGTTACGGTAGGACCGCAGCTTGTGTTAACTATTTTTGCGCGGGCGCCAAAGCTTTCCAAGGTTTCTATAAGCTTTTGTCCCGTAGCACGTATATCCGCCTGGGTAAATCCGCCGTCGGTTTCGTTGCCCTCAATAAGCAGGGAAAGGGGCGGGAATACGTAAGGCGCTTCGGGAACTTCCACGTCTTCGGTTTCCAGAATGGGCTCTTCGTCTTCAAGACTTTCAATATCTTCCGCCAAGGGTTCGTCCTCCCCTTCGGCTTCGGGTGCAGCTTCGGGTACGGGCACTTCTTCGGCAACCGTTTCAATCACTTCTTCGGCAGATGCTTCGGGCTCCGAAACGGGAACATCTTGTTCTTTTACCTTTTCGTCCCAAGGGTCTTCACGGTTTATCTCGTGTTTTTCCTCAGGTGCGGCTTTTGATTCCATATCATCCATCACGGGAAGATCGAATTTACGCTGACCGTCATCCTCAACGATAGGTGCAGGCGCTTTTACGGGCTTTGCTTTAACTTCTTTTACCTCTTTAACCTTGGGTGCTTTTTCCTTGTGCTCGCGCTGAACAGCAGAATAATCTGCTTCTTTGAAGAATTTGATTATATTTCTTACAACCGCATCGGGTGTGCTGCCGCACAGAAGTATAAGGGAAACCGCAAAGAATATAACTGCCAATACCCAGGTTGCAACGGTGCCTATTGCTTTTTCTGTAAGCAGGTCGGTAAACCAGTTGAAAATAACACCGGATTCGTATTTTGCAAGTCTTATAACCATAAGCAGGGTAAGCAGGTTTACCGAATACAGTATGGATTTAAGAGGCAGGGCGTTTTTCTCTCTGTCGCTTTTCCACATAAAAGAAAGAGCAAACATATATATGGGTAAAAAGTACTTGCCTTTTCCCACCAGCCAATCAAGGGCTGAGTTTACCCAAGAGCCTACCGCTTTTGTATCAAAAAAGAAGGTAAGGGTAATAAACAGCGCAGCGATGAATATTATATAAGGAGCAATATATACTGCCTTTTTTTGTTTTTCAACGCTTTTCGTCTGTTTATACGATTTATTCTGCTTTGGCTTTGCCGCTTTCTTTACGGGTGTGCTTTTTTTATTTTTTGTTGCCATTTTATTTATAGTTCCTTAAAAAATATTTTATATAATAACGTCTGCGATTATTGCAAATATTCCCACCGCTATGCAATAGAGTGAAAAGTATGAAAAGCCTTTGTTTTTAGCGATATACTGCAAAAGCTTGATTGCGCCGAATCCGCTTACCGCCGCAACTGCGGCACCGATAACAAAGGGAAGTGCGTTTTCGGCAGGGATACCGTTTTTAAAGAAATCCGGCAGTTCAAGTATGCTTGCGCCGAGTATGGCGGGTATGGACATAAGGAAGGAAAGCTTAACTGCGTCTTTTCTGTTGAATCCGCCCAGCAGCGAACCGGTTATTGTAATTCCGCTTCGCGATATACCGGGAAGCAGACCAAACACCTGAGCAACGCCGGGATAAAAGGCTTTTACGGGATTTGCTTTTGCAACAGAAAATTTGTTGCTTGCCAGCTTATCGGAAATAAACAATACCAAACCGTTTATAATAAGCAGCAATCCTATTGCCCAGCTTACGGAAGATACCGCCTCCAGCCAATCCTTGACAAGTATTGCGGGAACGAGAGGGAGTGTGGCAAAAACAAGCATTACACAAAGCTTTTCGCCGTAGTCCAGCTTTTTTAAATTCAATTTTCTTTTGAACAATTTAAAGAGTAAAGAGAAAAAGCCTTTAATAACCAGCCATACGTCCTTACGGTAAACGGTGCAGACCGCCGCAAGGGTTGCCAGATGAAGCAACACGTTGAAGGCAAGATATTCGTTCCCTTCTGTATTGGCGGCGCCGAAGAGGTTTTGGGCTAAAGCAAGATGTCCGCTGGAGGAAATGGGAAGAAATTCCGCAATACCTTGTAACAGACCGTAAAGGATACCTTCGAAAATGCTCATTGTAGATCCTCATAAGTATACATAATATTATATTTATTATAAGATATTTAAGTATAAATGTCAATATTACCTTGAAAGTATAATTATATTTGACAAAATAAAACAATTGTATTATAATGTATTCGGAAAGGAGTGGAGATTTTGTCTACCGCTATCAGAAATTTCTTAATTGTATTTTTACTTTTTTTGGTTATATTCGGTTTGGTGGCTTGGAAGGTCGCTGTGCCCTACATAGATGAGGTCCTTTTGGGTGAATCAGATAAAGGAACGGATGGCGATGTTTCTCAGGTTATCGAAGAATCGGAAACTTCCGGCGATTCGGTTGAAACCGGCAGAGACAGAAAGCTTTCCCTGGCGTTCATCGGCATGGCAAACAAAGAGCACGTGGCTAATATTTTCTTTGTTCGTATAGATGAGGAAAAGGGAATATATCTCACCGCCTCTATCCCTTATGATGCTCCTGTGGCAAACGGCGGAAAATCCGCACCGCTTTATTCATATCTGTATATGAGAACCCCCGAGGATATTATGAACACCGTTCCGTATCTCGTGGGCTACGATATAGATTATTACGCCGCCTTTGATTACAGCGGATTATATGAAGTTGTTAAAGAACTGGGAACCGTAACCGTATCTCTGCCTACCGCCATAAAGGTGTATAACCCCGATTTTATGGACGAGATTCAGGATTATCTCGATAATGACGAGCCCGTTCCCGACGCTTATTGTGAGATCTACGGTCCCGGTGATGCAAATATAAGCCACGAGGTTCTGGGTATGATCTGGGATTATAATCCCGAAAACAACGAAAACGATTATACCATTAAAAACAGCCTTTACGAATCCGTATTTTTGGCATTAACGAAAAAAACCTCTCTTGCAACCAATTCCGAAAAGTATCTGGAAATTATGAACAACGCCATGTCCACTACTATGGGCACCGAAGCCTTTGAGGAATACGGTGATATAATGTTTGCAAACGGTTATCTGTTCAAGGGTAACGGCAGCAAGAGAATAGTTTATAACCAGACTTTCTCTAAAATGATCGTTAAGATCAGAGAAGCTATGGGAGAATATTAAAAATACTTTAATAAATAGCAGAAAGACTTGAAAAACATATTTTTCTGTGTTATTATAGGTTTGTAAATTATAATTGGAGGTGTCCGATATGGCATATAAGGTAAACAAAGACGAATGCATCGGTTGCGGCGCTTGCGCAGAGCAGTGCCCCATGGCAGCAATCGTAATTGACGACGAGGGCAAGGCAGACATAAATGCAGATACCTGCGTTGATTGCGGCGCTTGTGCCGGTACATGTCCTGTACAGGCTATTGCCGAATAATCTGTAACAGACGAGAGTGCGCCCTCATTCGGGGGCGCATTATTCATCTTTATTGTCAAAGTCCTCAAAAAACGTAACACTTCTTGCGGTATGGAAAGCGGAGCAATATTATGGAAATGATAACCACAAGGGTTAATAAATCAATAGTTCTTTCCGAATATACAGACGGTATCCGCTTCGGGACGGATGCTTTACTGCTTGCGGATTTCGTAAACAGCAGAGGCAGGTGTCTTGATCTTGGTGCAGGCAGCGGAATTATCGGTCTTTTGCTGTTGGCTTCAAAAAAGGCTATGAGCGTAGACGGAGTGGAGATACAAAAGCAATACGTTTCTCTTGCCGCCCGTAATGCCCTTTCCAACGGATTTTCCGAAAGCTACAACGCCGTTGAGCGTGATATAACCCATATAAAAGAATTTCCTGCCGGAGTTTATGATTATTGTGTTTCAAATCCTCCTTATCTTAAAGCGTCAAGCGGATTTGATAACCTTTCGGAAGCCTTGAATATTGCACGGCGTGAGGTTTTGTGTACCGTCGATTCAGTCTGCGCCGCCGCATCCAGAAGCGTTAAAAGCGGCGGAAACGTATATATGGTTTATCGGGCAGACCGTTTGGATTCCTTGCTGTTTTCTTTAAAAAAGCATTCTCTTCAGCCCAAGCGTTTAAGGGTTATTTGCCCCTCTGCGGAAAAAAAGCCTTCTCTGGTTTTGGTAGATGCAAAAAAAGACGCTGCAGAAGGAATGGTTTTTGAAAACGTGTTCTATATATATAAAGATAATCTTCATACCGAATATTCGGATGAAATGAAAAAAATATACAGCGATTTTGCTTGATCCCTTACAAACTTATTTGGTGAATATTTAAATGTTTAAGCGTTTATTCTCTTTCATACTGTCGTTATATTTGTTGCTCGCCGCCGCTTCGGAGGGGGGCTTTGCAGGTTTTACCTGCTTTGACAGCTATGCAAAAGAGAATGGCGCTTTTTCCCGTTATATAGTAACTTTTACTCCCGATGCAGACGTAGACAGCCTCCTTGAAGGTTACGAATACAAGCGGTTGTCCAACAGCGAAAAGGTATATCTTGTAACGGCAGATGACATTTCATTTCTTTCCCGCTACACGGTTTCCGCAGAAAAAGAGCTGCCCCGCGATCTGCTTGATCTTTCTCGGGACAGCGGGTGGATGGATATGTGCGCGGTCGGTGAAGCGTTTAAGCTTTCATCTGATTTAAGTGATATTGTGATTGCGGTTCTGGATACGGGTATAGAGCGCAGTCATCCCGAATTCAAAAACGTTGTAATTACCGAAGGTTATGATGCCACTATCGGCAAAAACGGAGTTTATGCGGATACGGAGGGACACGGTACCGCAGTTGCGGGTATTATATCCGTTGTTGCCAAGGGTGCAAAGATATATCCCGTAAAGGTATCCTCCGGCGGAATGGTATATTCTTCCGCCTTGGTAGAGGGAATTTACAACGCCGTGGATAACGGTGCAGATATAATAAATATTTCTTTGGGCGGATATTCATATTCCGTAAGCGAGCAAAACGCAGTTAATTACGCCGTTTCCAAAGGCTGTATAGTTATTGCCGCCGCCGGTAACGACGGAGCAGATGCTTCTCTTGCGGGAAAATATTTTTATCCCGCTTCTTATGATGGGGTTATTTCTGTCGCTTCTGTGGATAAAGACGGAGTGCCTACCCACTTTTCCCAGTACAACGATAAAATTACCGTTGCCGCACCCGGCGCCGATATAACGGTGTGCCATCCCCAAGAAGGCTATACCGTAAGCTCGGG
>JAGCNA010000153.1 GCA_017646185.1 Clostridia bacterium | reverse complement strand
GGGGTGGTCTGTGGTTATTGCCACGGTAACCCCCTGCTTGCGCAAAACTCCCGAAGTCTTAAAATCCAACTGGCTTACCTCTTTTTTGTTTCTGGAAGCAAGAGAGGGACCCACTATAGCGGGAAATCCCGAAGCGGCTATTTCTTTTGCCACAAGATGCCCTTCGGTGCAGTGGTCCAATGTTACGGAAACTCCAAATTCCTTTGCTATACGGATTATTGTCAGTATATCGTCTGCACGGTGAACGTGGGCTTTAAGCGGGATTTTCCCTTCAAAAAGAGGGCGGTAACATTCGTATCTGAAGTCTTTTTCACCGTTTTTCTCCAAATATTTCTTTGCGTTAAAAAGCTCTTCCCGTATTACGGCGGCTGTGCCCATTCGGGTGGAAGGGGTGTTTCCGTTGGAGCCGTAGTTGTTCATGGGGTTTTCTCCCAGCGCCACCTTTATGGCGGCAGGGAACAGAACTATCATTTCATCAATACATCTGCCCGAAGTTTTAATAAACCCAAATTGACCTCCCACGGGATTTGCGCTTCCGGGACCTGCCATCACTCCCGTTATACCTACTGCAAGCGCATTGTGAAACGCGCTGTCCATAGGGTTTATTCCGTCAATTCCCCGTATCCACGGAGTAACGGGGGTAGTGCCCTCGTTGCTTTCATCGTTTAAAGCGGTGCTTTTTTCCTCTGCAATTCCCAAATGGCTGTGGGCATCTATAAACCCCGGATATACCCGCAGGTTTGTTGCATCCAATACCCGCATATTTCCGTCGGGGGATATATTTTCGCTGATTTTTTCAATAATTCCGTTTTTTATAAGCAGATCACCTTTTACGGGGAACTTGCTTTCCATAGTATAAAGCGTACCGTTTTTAATTAAAAGCATATGTTTTTCCTCCTTTACGAATAGTCTTTGCTTAATCAGGTAAAACTATTCCCGAGCATTTATCAAGGGGGTGAAAAATATGGATTACAACCAGAACAACCAGAACCAGAACAACCAGAATAACCAGAACAGCGAAAACAACAAGAACCAGAACAACAACAAGAAAAACAAGGATAACAAGGATAACAAGGACAACAAGAATAAGTAAACTTGCTATCACAAAAATTACCTCAAGGAACTTTACGGTTTCTCGTGGGGTGACAGCCGATACTCCGCAGCGCCAGCGTTTGCGGAGTATTTTTTATTAAAAACGGTAAAAATCAATTTTGTGTGCAAAATGCTGTATTTTGAAGAAAATTGCAATAAATTATTTACAAATGCATATATGTTGTGGTAAAATAACAGCGGCAAATATCTTTCCGGTCCTATGTAAAATAAAATCAAAGGAAGAAAAAGATTATGGAAAACAAACTTGTCTACGGTATTCACGACAAACCCAAGTTCGGCAGTATGCTGGTATTTGCGTTCCAGCAGGTGCTTGCCATTCTTGCCGCTACCATTCTGGTTCCCGCTATTATCGGTAACGGTATGAGCCAGTCCGCCGCCCTTTTCGGCGCAGGCATCGGTACTCTCGTATATCAGCTTTTTACCAAGTTCCGCAGTCCCGTATTCCTCGGTTCATCCTTCGCTTTCATCGGCTCAATGCTTGCCGCTTTCGGCGGTGCCGCTTCGGCTTCCGCAGGTTATGCAGGTCTTATCGTCGGTGCGGTATTTGCAGGCCTCGTTTACGTGGTTATTGCAATTGTCGTTAAGTTTGCAGGCGTTGCCTGGATAAACAAGCTTATGCCCACCGTTGTTATCGGCCCCACCGTTGCTCTCATCGGTCTTTCTCTTGCTGTTAACGCAGTAGGCGATCTTACTACCGGTAAGGTAATGGTTGAAAAGGTTGAGCAGGTCATTCAGGACGGTGCTATAGTTGAGCAAACCTCTATGGTTTCCGGCTGCAGCCCCTACGTTGCACTTATCTGCGGTCTTGTTACATTATTTTCTATCTTTGCTTTCTCCGTTTACGGCAAAAAGATGGCAAAGCTCATTCCCTTTATACTCGGCATTCTTATCGGCTACGTTGTTGCTTCCGTATTTACCGTTATCGGTATCGCAACCGATAATGTTGCGCTTCAGGTTATCAATTTTGCCGCTTTCAAGGAAATGACCATTTTCGCAATCCCCGATTTCACCTTTATCGAAGCATTCAAGGGCGTTAAGGATATTGACGGTTCATTCATTGCTACCGTTGCAGTTGCATACGTTCCCGTTGCATTCGTTGTATTTGCAGAGCATATAGCAGACCACAAGAACCTTTCCTCCATTATCGGAAAGGATCTGCTTGAAGATCCCGGTCTGCACCGCACCTTGCTGGGTGACGGTGTCGGCTCTATGGCAGGCGCATTCTTCGGCGGATGTCCCAACACTACATACGGCGAATCCGTTGGCTGTGTTGCTATTACCCGCAACGCATCTGTAGTTACCATCACCACCGCCGCTGTTATGAGCATAGTTATCTCCTTCTTCGGCCCCTTTGTTACCTTCCTTTCCTCCATTCCCAATTGTGTAATGGGCGGTGTTTGTGTTGCTCTTTACGGCTTTATTGCAGTTTCCGGTCTTAAGATGATCCAGCAGGTAGACCTTGGTGACAGCCGCAACCTCTTCGTTGTTGCTTCTATCCTCATTCCCGGTATCGGCGGACTCAGCGTTTCCTTCGGCAAGGTAACTATCACCACCATTGCTTGCGCTCT
>JAGCNA010000152.1 GCA_017646185.1 Clostridia bacterium | reverse complement strand
TTGGAAACCGAAGAGGTGTACCCCGATGAAGAGGGAAATCTGTTTCTTACCCGCCGCATTACCGCAGACGGCAGAAGTGTTTCCCGCATAAACGGCAGAGTTGTGCCCGTGGGCAAGCTCCGTGCCGTTTCCGCATATCTTTTGGATATTCACGGTCAGCAGGATACCACCCGTCTTTCCGATGAGAGTATTCATCCCGCCCTTTTGGATCTGTATGCGGATAATAAATCGGAAAAAGAAGAATACACAAAGGCTTACCGTGTTTACACCGCTTTATGCAAGGAAAAGCAGGCGCTTTTGGAGGATATGGAAAACACAGAGGAAAAGAAGGATTTTCTTTCCTACCGCTTAAAGGAACTCCGCCGTGCAAAGCTTAAAGCAGGGGAGGAAGAAGAGCTTACCGCAAAGCGGAATATGCTTTTAAACCGAGAAAAAATCGTGGTTTCCGCAAGGAACGCATATTATGCTTTGTATGAAAAAGACGAATCTGCCGCATCTCTTATCGCACAGGCGGAAAACGCTCTTTCCACCCTTTCGGATTACGTGGAGGAAGCAAAAGAGCTTTCCGAAAGGCTTGAAAGCGTGCGGCTGGAAATAGAAGATATTGCAGACACCGTGGTTTCTTATTCCGACGATCCCGAGGGCGACCCCCAGTCCGCTTTGGATAATATAGAATCCCGCCTTTCTCTTATAGCCTCTCTCCGCCGTAAATACCGTACGGATGAAGAAGGTCTTATAACCCTCCTTGAAGAAACGGAAAAAGAGCTTAACGGTATAGAAAACAGCGTTTTCCGCAAAGAGGATATAGAAAAAGAGCTTATAAAGGCAGAAAAAACCGCCCTTTCTCTGGGCGAAAAGCTGTATGCCACCCGAGCACGTGCCGCAAAGGAAATGGAAAAGCAGATAAAGGATATCCTTTCTGCTCTGGATATGCCGGGGGTAACCTTTGTAACCGAATTTGAAAAAACGCCCCTTTCCCCTTGGGGTACCGAAAAAGCAAGATTTTTAATATCCGCCAATGCAGGCGAAGAGCCCCGCCCCGTTGCCAAAATAGCATCGGGCGGCGAATGTGCCCGTATAATGCTGGCGGTAAAGAGCGTCCTTGCAAACGCAGAGAATATCGGCACTATGATATTCGATGAGGTGGATACGGGTATTTCCGGCGCAACCAGCTCCCGTATCGGTATGCGGCTCAAGGCGCTGGCAGGTGAAACAAAGCAGGTTATATGCGTTACCCATTCCGCACAGATAGCCGCTTTGGCAAAAAATCATTTGCTCATTTCAAAAAGCGCATCCTTCGGCAGGACAGAAACCCACGTACGCCCCCTTCACGGCGAATCCCGCGTGAAAGAAGTGGCGAGAATAATGGGAGGAATAGACCCCGGAGAAGAAATAATAAACGCAGCAAGAACAATGATAAAAAACCCGTGATTGTATCACGGGTTTTTTTATAGTTAAAAGAGAAGAGAGAAGAGAGAAGAGAAACGGAAGATTTTTGCCGTTCAGGCAAAAATCAACCATATCTTTTCACTCTTCACTCAACATTCCGGAATTTTATTCCGGAATACTGAAATCACTATGAGTTAACATATCGTACAATTTATATTCGCCGTTTACCTCGTGGAAATAGAGGGAAAGGTCGATATATTCGTACTGCTCTCTGGTGGTGTTTGCACGTTTTGCGTGCCAGGTGAATTTTACTCTGCAGGAGAAAACGCCGGGCGCATATTCATAAAATTCAAAGCTCTGCTTATCCAGAAATTCGCACCAGTTATGTGCGTGAACATACTTTACCTCAAGGCTTTTTATCTTTCCGTAAAGGTCGCTCTTGGAATCGAGATAGGGCTTAACTCCGTTAAAGGTGCCGCAGGCCTGAGCGTACTTTGCATAATTTTCGGCAAACGCAAAAGCAATCTCGGAATAAAGCTCTTTAAATTCCTCGTTGTAGTTTACGGTTGCTTGGAACACTCCGTTTTCGTCCTTTATTACGGGGCAGGGTGCGCCGTATTTATCGGTTACGGTAATATTATCGGTTTTGTATAACAGACCGCTTATAACGTAGGTGGAATATTTTATTCCCTGAGTAGGGTCGCCGTTGTGGAAAACCTTGTCCGGCATGTGGGCGCAGGATTCGGTTTCCGTAACCTCGGTAACGTAGCTTTGGTCAAGGGTGTAGCCGTTTACCTTAACGGTAGCGTCCGAGGGAGCAACGATCTTTACAGAAACCGTGTCTACCTTGTAGAAGAACTCGTAATCTCCCATAACGTAAATAGGGTTGCCGTATTCCGTCTTTTCACCGGAATCCACCACGGTGAACTGACCGAACTTGTAATCCCCTGCGCTTACCACGTATTTAAGCACGTCGCCGGTAATGGAACCGCTTGCCGCTTCGGCGTATTTTATCTCGCCGCTTCCGATCTGATCGGTAACGTATTTTATAAGGTCCGCTTCCGTTTCCGCGGGGGATACGGCAAAGGGCTTGGTTTCAATAAGCGCGCCTACGTCCAGATCTTTAAAATAGGTTTCAAACACGTTTTCCGCCACGTATTTGGGACGGGTGGATTCATAATCCGCCATCCAGCTTTTTAAAAGTCCCAGCCCGTACGCCACACAGCATACGCCTACCAGCACAAGCAGGGAAAGAATGGTATAAAAATAGGGAAACTGTTTTACTTTTGCCATTTTTTATTACCCCTCCTGCTTTGCTACCACAAAGTATGTGGGCATTGTTCTGGGCGGTATAAACGCCTTGTATTTGTTTACTATACCCTGAAGCTGATATTGGTCAAGGGTAGACTCGTCTATATGATAACGGGATATGTAGTTATCAAAATACATAAGCGAGGAAGTACCGCCGTCCAGCATACCCGCAACAACAGCACCTTGGGAAACGAGCAGGTCGATAATATCGTTTCTGGAAGCACCTATACTTGCGGCACTGCGTCCGTCGGTAACAACCAAAAGTATGGTTCCGTCCGCCCGCTGACCAATGGCGGTTCTCTGTGCCGCACCCACGTTTCCTTCGCTGTAGTGAAGCTGAACCTTGCCGTTTTCGTTGGTAATAAGCACGTTTCCGTTCTGGAAGCAAACTCCGTCACGTATATTCAAGGCTTCCGCTTCTTCCTTTGTCATACCCTCTTTAACAACCAGACGGTTGTTTTTGTCTATACCTATAAAGGTGCGGTATGCGTTATCATCCCACACGCATTCCCCTTGTGAATATGTAATTCCCAAAGGCACGTTTCCGGGGCTGGAGCCGTTATCGGGGAATTCCCCTGCATTAATAACCACGTGGGCATCGTATTTTTTTGCGATCTGGAATATTGTCATACCCTGAGGGGCGGTTCCCACGTTATCGCACACCCCCACAAACAAACGGGAGGGGTCCTTAACCACGGTAAGATACGCACGGTAGGTAGAGCCCTGCAAAAATTCAAGGCGCACTCCTTCGGGGTAATCCGCCCATTCGTCATATTCCTCACCGTCGCTCACATCGGAGCCCTGGGGAGGCTTGGGCTTGAAATCGTTAATGTCTATTTCGGTAACGGTAACCTTTTCGCTGTTTGCCATTATCTGCTCAATGGTCTCATCGTCCAAAAACAGACCGGGAAGCCATTTTGTGGCAGACGCCTGCTTTGCGGAAAGCACCAGCATATCCCGCAAAGAAGGGCTGGGACCGTTGGCAAGGGTAAGTCCCAATGCGTACACACTGCCCACAAGGAACAAAAGTATTACAAGCAGGGTTATAAGGGTGCGGCGCACAACCAGCCAAAACAGCTTTGCGTTTTTGGAAGGTTCTTTTTTTGTTCTTTTTATCATTTTTTCTTTTTTCCTCCGAACACCCATTCACGCTGTAAGGTAAAGCTGAGTATAAACAGCACGGTGTCCACCGCCGCTTTTATAAGGGTGATAATAATTTCTTTGGTGCCATTGGGCAGCAGAATGGTTATTCCGCCTACCGATGCGCCGGATATAAGCATTATAAGTATTACAAGCACGTAATATTTAAGCATTGTGTGCTTTGCCCCCGTCTGCTTTGCAAAAACCAGACGGCTGTTAACAAAATAGTTGTAAAGAGAAGATATTATTCTTGCCGCCACGGTACAGCAGGCGGTGCAAATGAATACGGATTCCTTGGTTTCCGAAAATCCGGATAAAAACAGAAAAGAAAACAGGGTAAACAAAGCAAGGTCGATAGCCGTTGCGGAAAGGGAAGAAAAGGCATATCCGAATATCTGCTTATAGATCATATAAGAATCTCTTAAGGGATTAAAATGAGAGGTCTTGTTTTCTTCTATGTATACCGTTTCGATAGAATTTTCCGTAAAGGGAATATCGTTATCCTTAAAAGCAAGGAGCATATTGGTTTCGTATTCAAATCTGTCCCCCTTAACAGCCATAAGGGTGTCCAGATATTCTATGGGGATGGCACGGAGTCCCGTCTGGGTATCGGTTATCTTTATTCCGCACAGATATTTAAATACAAAAGAGGTCATCTTGTTGCCGAAAACGCTTCTGGCGGGAATACCGGGCAGGTTGAAATTACGTGCGCCCAAAACAATTTTGTTTTCCTCCAGCATACGCATTGCGCAGGCAAGTACGTCCTCGGGGCGGTGCTGTCCGTCTCCGTCAACCGCAACCACGCCCAAAGCCTCGGGCCGTGTTTTTCTCACGTATGCAAAGGCAGTCTTAAGCCCCGCGCCCTTGCCGCGGTTTATCCAATGGTTTATTACGGTACAGCAGGGGTATTCTTCGGGGGATGGGAAGTTTTGCTCGCACTCCGCCTTGCTTCCGTCATTTATCAAAACTATATCGGTAAATCCTACGTTTATAAGCCCCTGAACCGTCTTTTTCAGCTTTTCGTCGGGATTGAGAGAGGGGATTATAACCGTTACTTTAGAAATGGAAGACATGTTTTTCTCCTTTTAACTATGAACTATAAACTAT
>JAGCNA010000151.1 GCA_017646185.1 Clostridia bacterium | reverse complement strand
GCCAATCCATCCACTCGTTTATTCTTGAAAAACGCGAACCGCTGAAACGGTATTTATTATCCAGAACTGCGTCTGCACCGCATACGGAGCAGGTAATATGATTGTTTTTGGCAGTCATTTTGAATTCGCTCATACATTCGGGACATTTGTAAATAATTCCGTCAAGCCCCTCTGTCATATCCTTGCAGCGGTATTTTGTGCCTGCCATTGCCAATTCGTCGTCGTGAAGAATGGCACCGTCAATACGTGCGCTTATTTCCTCAAGAGAAAGCGTTTTGATCTCATCAGCCGCAAACAGCTTTGATGTGGTAATATTGATTTTACCTTTGCGGTTTTTCTTTCTCCATTTCGGGAAGGTAAGATACGCACCGTTTCCGGTAACGGTATAAACGTCAACACCGCAGCTTTTAACAAGCTCTGCCGTTCCCTGTGTTACTGCAAGTGAATGACCGTACCATGTAAGTCTGCCTTCGGGAAACAAAACTATGGTATTTCCGCATTTTAAAGCGCGGCGGATATTCATAATGGTGCCCACATCTGCGCAGAACATCTTTTTGGTAATAACACGCATCATCTTCATAACGGGACGCAGTATGGGAAATCCCGCAAAATGCTCACTCATTACGAAGGTAGGGCGGTGGGGAAACAGACCGAAGGCTGTTAAAAAATGGTCACTGTTAGACAAATGGGGGCAGAGAACAATGGCTGCTCCCTTCATATCCTTAATTCCGCTTCTGTCAACGGTAACTCCATATGCCAGACGGTAATATATACGCATTATAAAGTATGCCGGATAATATATCAGTGCCGGCGGCTTTTTGAATTTTTTCATCTTTCATCAACTCCTAACAAATTATACCATATATTTGCTTTTTGTCAATGAGATAAAAGCTCTTTATACTTGACAAAAAGTATATGTGAATATATAATTACTTTTGAAAATAATGTTGTTTTGGAGGAACAATATGAACGTAATCCCTTGCCCGAAAATGATTGAATCTGATGAATCTACCGTTTATATCGGCGGTTGGAACATTGTTATGAACCCTCTGTGCGACAGCCGTATATTCAAGGCTTGTCAGACCCTCAAAGCAGAGCTTGAAAAAGAAACTTCCGTTGCATCCAAGATAAACAAAGCCTTCGGTGCGGAAAATATGACAAAATGCATCAGCATATGCGCCGGTAACGAAGAAAACAGCGAAAAATACACGCTCGTTTGTACCGAAGATGCCGTAAGAATTTCTGCTCCCTCTCTTGCAGGTGCTTTCTACGGTATTCAGACACTTCGTCAGCTTCTCCGTTCTTCCGACGGACGTATTGCTCTGTGCAATATCGAGGACGAACCCGATATGGCTCACAGAGGCTTTTATCACGACGTTTCCCGCGGCAGAGTTCCTACCGTAGACGGTGTTAAAAAGCTTATAGATTTTATCGCTTACTACAAAATGAACTCTCTCCAGCTTTATATTGAGCACGCATTCGATTTTAACGAATACCGTTGCTTCCTTGAACCCCACGGTTATCTCACCGCAGAGGAAATTCTCGAGCTTGACGATTACTGCTACGAAAACTTTATAGATTTCATTCCTTCTCTTTCCACCTTCGGTCATCTTTACAGACTTTTGGAAACCAAAGAATACAAGCATCTTTGTGAGCTTGATGAGTTTACTCCCGATCCCAATCTGTGGCTCAACCGTATGCTTCACCATACCATTGACGCTTCCAATCCCGAATCCTTTGAGCTTATAAAGTCTCTTATTGACCAATACATTCCTTTGTTCAGAAGCAAATACTTCAATATCTGCTGTGATGAAACCTTCGACCTTTGCAACGGCAGAAACAAGGGCAAGGATAAGGGTGCACTTTATCTTGAATTCACCACAAAGCTTATAAACCACGTATCCTCCCGCGGAAAGACAGTTATGATGTGGGGCGATATTGCGTTGCATCATCCCGAAATTCTGGATTCCTTCCCCAAGGATATGATAATGCTGTGCTGGGATTACTGTGATAACCCCAATATCGGCAATATTGAAAAGTTTGCACAAAGCGGTCTTCCTCAGATCGTTTGCCCCGGCACTTCCTGCTGGAACCATTTCTGTGAAGTTATCAACTATGCAAAGCCCAATATCGTTGGTATGATCGACGGCGGTGTAAAAAACGGCGCACTCGGCTTGCTCAACACCTCTTGGGGTGATTACGGCCACGTTTGCTCTCTTAACTGCACTCTGTACGGTATTGTTCTCGGTGCCGCAAAGGCTTGGAATAACGCTACCGATGCATATTCCAAGGATTTCGATTGCGACGTAAGCAACCTTCTTTACGATGATCACACCGGAATTACCCTTTCTATGGTTAAATCCCTCGGTGATTGCGAAATGAAGATGAGCTGGGGTCTGTTCGTTCAGTGGTATCACGGCATGCGCAATTACTGGGGTAAGATGCCCGAAACCGAGGATGCACCCGAATTTGTTGAAAACGCAGAGCGTTGCTTTGCTATCGCAGATTCCTTCCGCAAGCTTGGAAGCGGTGAAATACTCTTGGATCTTTCTCTTGCTGCAGAGGCTACCGCTTACATCAACCTTGCATTTGCACGACTTCTTGACGGCAGAGAATTAGGTGAATACAGAAGCAACTTCCTCCGCTGGTGTGAAGAATACGAAACCGCTTGGAGACGTGAAAACAAAACAAGCGAGCTTGCTCTCATAGTTGACCTTATGAAGAGAGCAATGTTTGAATAATAAAAACAGTATATACAAAAACGGACGGCGTAACAGCCGTCCGTAATTTTTTCTTGTGGTAATTTGTGATTATATTTTAATCTTTGCCCATTTTTCGCCTTTAAAGCGCAGCCAACAAATAAACAGTCTGAAATAATGATCCACCAGCAAAGCTCCGTATGCTCCCACAACACCGAATCCACAAGGATATGCAAGCAGATATGTGAACAACGGACGGATGATAGTAATGGAAAGCAGGGAACTGATAGCAACAAAGAAGGTATCGCCTGCACCGCGCAAGCAACCGCTGTAAACCACCATAGAGATCTGTGCGGGCATGGTGAGGGCAAGGAGTATCATTATATATTCCGCAGCCTTCATAATAAATTCGCCGTTAGGGTCGCCCTCCGGAACGAACCAGCTAACCATATCGGTGCCGTATAAAAAGAACAGCACCATAAACATTGCCGAGCATATCGCACCTACACGCTGTCCCAGACTGCCGTACAGCAATGAAAGATCTTTTCTCTTTTTACCAAGATTCATTCCTACCAGCGCCGAAGTACCCACGCCCAATCCATCTCCCAGACAGAAAGAGAGGGTAAGAATATTCATACAAATAGTGTTGGTAGCAGTTGACTCTTCACCCAGCTCATTTACCATCACCGCTGTAAGGAAAAAGCCTATTCTTAAAAATATCTGTTCAATTGCAGCGTTTCTGCTGACGCTTGCGTGAAGCTTAAGAATATCCTTGCGTATAACGAAGCATTCCTTGAGCTTGATGTATATTACCGATTTTTTATCAAAAAATACGGTCCATAAAGACATCAGGCAGGATACCACATTACCGATAAGAGTTGCAATTGCGGCGCCTTTTATTCCGATAGGGGTAATGTTCAAAGCGCCGTTCAAAAAGTTTTCGCTAATAAGAATAAAATTAAACAGACAGTTGATAAGGTTTGCGGTTATGTTAGTAACCATAGAGATGCGTGTTCGTCCCGTACCTCTGTGTGCGGCGTTTATCGTCATACCAATGCTGGTGAACAGCATACCCGCCATAGTTATTCTGAAATACATTGCAGAATCGCCAACATAGGATTCAGCTGCTCCCGCAAGGTCAACAAGCGGTTCCGCAAAGGCGATAGCTATAGAACACAGAACGATTCCAAGAATTGCTGTTAAAGATACAGACTGGGCAAGACAGTTTTTGGCACCCTCCATATCATCCTGGCCCGTTCTTCGGCTTACAATTGCGGTTACACCGATATTGATAGCAAAAAAGATAGCATAAAATATCATTCTGGGCTGGCCCGTTACGCCGACAGCGGCAACTGCCTCCGTACCGATAACGGAAACCATTTGGGTGTCTATAAAAGCAACGAGACTTATGAGAATGCTTTCCAGCATCGAAGGCCACGCAACTTTAAAAAATTGGGCAAGTGCGCTTTTCGTGTTTGGAAGCTCGCCTAAAACTTCTTTTTTTCTTAATATGTATCTGGGATTGAAATATCCCGTCAATAAATTCATTGTTTACCACCGCTTTTCCAAAATCCTTTTTATTTTACCACTTTTTTTCAATTAAATCAATAAGTTATATATAAGTTTTTTTATTGACAATATTAGTGTCTTTTGTTATACTTATGTGAGAGAAGGCTTTAAGTTGAAGGAGTTGAGGAGCATGAGAAATCTTAAAAAATTTGTGTGTGTATTTATTGTTTTGCTGTTAGTTTTATTTTGTGCCTCGTCTTGTAAAGGTGAAGACGAAACCTCCAAGGATCAGATAGACATAGAAATGATATACGGCAGAGCTATTGCCAGAATTAATAATGCTTCATCTTACGTACGTGAGGATAGATACCGCACGGAAACCACACAAGACGGTGTTACGACGGTTAACGAGCAAAGCTTTATAGATAAATTTTCATTCGACGGTATCGGCAAAGATTCGGTTTCATTTACCTTTCCGGATGCGGAGTATGGCGAATTCACGCTTTCCTATTGCGAAGATGTCGCTTATGTACAAACAGCTTCAAATGCTTTTTCTTTTGATTGCACTTTTGAAGAATTCAATTATTTTGTACAGCGTCACATGTACGTGATGGGATTTGTAACGAATATAAACGTATTTTCAATGTTCAGTTATAATGCTGTTTGCGAAAAGAACGAGCAGGGGTATTATTTTATCTCTATCTCAAGAGTTATTTTCGATGAAAACACAAAAGAAATCCTTTTGGGAAGCGGTTACGAATTTTATTCGGAAATAAGCGAAATTAATCTTGAAGCTACGATCATTATTAATCCAAATATGTATTTTGAAGAAATTACGACAGATCTAACATTTTCTGCAAATACGGAAACCGGCAGGGCGGATTTCAGTGTACATAATAAGGTTGCTTTCAGCGAAATTGGCAGTAAAACGGTTTACGTGGATATTCCCACTTATAACTGCGAGCATATAGGTGACGCAAATATACTGGCAGGCTTAGATGCATTTAATAATCTAAATCGTTTGCCCGGATATTCTGCAAGCCTTACGGAGGAATATTTGCTTTCCGGTAATAACATCTCGCATAACGACGTTGTAAAAACGGATTTTATTATTGAAAACGGTAAAAAACAGAAATTTGCCAAAAAGAGTGTTTACGATTGTGATGACACAAAAACCACCCTTTATCTGTATTTGGAAGACGGCGTTCTGTATTCAAAACGCAACGAAGAGCTTGAATATACCGATTACGGCGATAAAATTGGTCGTTACAGATCTGTTGATGTCTGGACAATACCGTGGTTTGATATAAATGCGGGAAAATCATTTTCTCTTACCGCAGGCGATGGGGATACGGCTACACTGGCCTATGAATACGACCACAGACTTGTTGAGCAACTGTTATCTGATTACTTATACATTTTTAACGGTGGGGAATATATGCCGGAATCGTTGGAGGTTGTGGCGGTAGAAAAGGCGGCCGCATTCGTTATTTATGATACAGCAAAGTGTATCGTGATAGAACAGAACTATGAAATTGAAGCAACCGTTGAAATTGATGGAAATACGTTTACTTTTAGAGTAAACCGCACTCTTACTGTGGATACGGATAATTTTACCGTTCCTGACAGAAGCGTATTTTTAGGTACGTCCGATTTTTGATCTACCGAAAGGAGAATAAAATGAAGCAATTTAAACTTTTGGCACTTGCACTTTTTGTTGCCATCCTGGCAACCGCGTGCATTACAAAAATTCCCGATGTAAGCAAACCTGCCGAAGACGAAAGCAGCATCGCTCCCGAAATATCTGTTAACGATACTTCCGACGAGGTGTCCGCCGAGGAATCTGAGCTTGTTGTTGAAAATCCTATGGCTTCTATGACCGCCAAGGAAATTATCGAATATTCGACTGAGATATCCAAAGGTGTTTCATCCTTCGTTCAGGATGCCGAGCAGACCGTTGTGATGGATCTCGGTAACGGAAACACTTCCACTCAATCAATTTCTTATCGTGGTAAAGGTAAAGATCTGGGAACCGAAAATGCGATGATGAGCTATTCTTTTACCGCACCGGACCGTACCGGAAACTTTTACTTTAAAAACGGTATCGGTTACTCAAATTCCAACAACGTACGTCTGTCCTTCGAATGCACCGAAGCAGAGTTTGAGGAATACGTACAGTTGGTGATCTTTCAAACATATACCGATAATGGTAACGAATTGTTCGAAAATTACATATATGAAAACTGTACCGTTACTCCCAAGGAAGACGGCAGCTATGAGCTGACCTTAGCGGGCACGGTGCCTTACGATATGTTTGCCGAGTATATGGAAAGCGACGCAGAGTATATTAAGCAGGATGAAGAAATTACCTGCGATTATAAGGTCATCGTCAGCGCCGAAGGATATCTCTTTTCCGAGGAAGTTGCTTTTGGATTTGTAATGGAAACTATGGGACAGACCATCAACGTTACTATGCAATCCGTTGCCGCCGTTTCCGATATAAACGAAAACGTCAGCGTTGTTATACTCGATACCGGTTATACTCACGTTGGCGGTATCAACGTTGTGTATGCAGCTTTGTCTCACGAATACGTAATGAACCAAGAATATTACAAAGGTACAACGCTGAGAAAATACAAGGTAAACGGCTATGGATTTAATGATGATGTTACCTTGGATATTAAAATGAACTACGATGGCATTACCCTGAACAAGTATGCTATGACCTATGACATCTACTTAGACGGCACGCCCTATAAATACCGTTATTATTTTGAAGACGGAAAGTTATATTTCAAGATGCCTGATGCTGCAGTTGAAAGCGTTGAGTACAATATTCTTCCCAAGCTCGTTTATGAAGATTGGGTGTGCTATAATATTGATCTTTCTTACGGAAAGGATTTTGCGTATACCGATAACGGTGACGGTACCGCAACGTTAACTTATTCACTGACCAAAGAAATGGCTACCGAGTTTGCGGATATTTACGTTTATCAGATTTACGGTGAAGAGTATTACGGCCTGTTTGCATACGCAGACAGCGCAGAGGTAAACGAGGCAAAGGTGACCGTTATCATTGATACGGAAACTCACTGCTTTATTTCGCATTCCGTGAAGATCGACGCAAAGTTTGTCATCGAGGGCGAAACGGTTACTTTTAAAGAAGAATCTACCCAGACTTTCTCTCCCAAAGGCGTTGAAATTCCCAACAGAAGCGTGTTCTTGGGAACATCTTCTCTCTAAAAAACATAAAAAGTGCCTTGCTTAATGCAAGGCACTTTTTTTATCCGAGCTCATGGGTATCGGTAAATTCGATCACACAGTCGGTTACAGAATCGGTTTCAAAAACAATAATTTCGTTTTTGCCTTTTTTAAGGAAAGGTGCAGGGATGTACAGTGTTTTCTGCGGTCCTCTTTCGTTATAATATCTGCCTATATTTATTCCGTTAACGGAAATAAAACCGTGGGAAAAACCGCTTGGCTTAAGGAATGTATCACAGGGCTCATCGTTTATTTCAAGGGTACCCTTGAAAAACGCAGGTAATTGTGTACCGATGTCATTAAGGCTGCAAAGCTTTCGCATATCAAGAGGGTAAATCTCCCAATCAAACAAATGCTGAAGATCCAGCATAACCTTATTAAGGCCCTTTTTATCGCCTACGTTCATACCGTAATTAACTCTTCCCATATTTTCGGTCAGAATATCAAGCGTATAAATATCAGAGGTGTGTTCGTCGAGCCGTATATCGTCGGACAAATAACCGTTCTCGGCTTTTCCGATCCGCTTACCGTTAAGGTAAACTATTGCTCTGTCCCGCATTCCGGGCATTGATAACGGTTGGTTATAAAAAGGTCCTTTAACTTTTGTGCGGTAAAGGGTGTATCCATAATCCTGCCCGATATCTTCCATATATTTCGGTGCGGGGAACCATAACTTTTCGGAAATGTTTTCAAGATTATTCCATAAATCACCGCACTGGCTGAGTTTTAAGGTGCCGTACGCCTTTTTAACCGAATTTTTAACGGTGAGGGGAGGAAGAGTACCAAAGTGCTTTTCATTCACTTCACGGAGCTTATAATAGCATTCGGTCATATCGCCTGCCTCGGAAAGCGGAGCGTAATAATCGTAGCTTGTTACTGTAGGATCGTATTTTTCATGGTGATTTGCACCGTTCATAAAGCCGAAGTTTGTTCCGCCGTGGAACATATAAAAATTAATGCTTCCGCCAAGCTTTAACAATCTGTCGTAATTATCGGCAACGTCGTCTGCGCTTCGGGCGTGTCTCTGTTCGCCCCAATGCTCAAACCAACCGCACCAGAATTCGCTGCACATAAGGGGCTGATCTTTGCGGAATTGTTGGAGTACCTCAAAAGCACCTTCGGGATTGGAGCCGAAATTTACGGTAGCAAGCACATCATCAACCGCACCGCCCTTGAGCATCCAATAAGAAGGACCGTCGGAAGTGCAGAGCAGACAGGTAGCTCCGTATTCTATATATTTGCTTTTTACCCATTCAAGATATTTTTTGTCATTACCGTAAGAGCCGTATTCGTTCTCGATCTGCATCATCACGATATTGCCGCCGTTTTCTGCCATTCTTGGACGTGCTATCTCGAATATTTTTTCAAGGTAAACGTCTACCTTTCCGAGATAAGCTTCGTCATAACAGCGCAGGGACATATTCGGATATTTGTGAAGCCAATAGGGAAGTCCGCCGAACTCCCATTCAGCGCAGATATAAGGACCGGGACGGAGATACACATCCAGCCCTACAGATTTTGCTTCGTCTATGTATGCACCGAGATCCAGATTTCCGGTAAAATCTAAAACACCCTCTTCAGGCTCGTGCAGATTCCAACAAACGTATGTCTCTACCGTGTTAAAACCGCACTGGCGCAGTTTTTCAAGGCGGTCACGCCAGTATTCTCTGGGAATACGGAAATAATGCATAGCGCCGGACAAAACACGGTGTTCTTTGCCGTTTTTTAAAAACATATCGTTTTTGAAGCTCAAAACGCTCATTCTGTTCACTACCTTTACGTAACATTTTTTGAGAGTCTAACATTTATAAACCTTTTTGTCAAGGTATTGAAAAAACATATAAAGTATTGTATAATAAAATATCAAAGTATTAAGGATATATTCATGAACAGTAATTCTAAAAATGCTTTTTTAAGAAAAAAGCTCAGGCGTATATGGAGCATACCTATTGTACGTATAATGTCCGTACTGCTTATTATTGCCATTGTAGCCGCATCGCTTATTTCTGTTTTTAATAAAAACGCCGAACCGTCAGAGGAATCCTTGTTAACCGATATTTCCGAAGCTGAATCTGCAAACATTCCCGAAAGCGCACCCGAAGAGGTTTCCGAAGAACCCGTTATCGCCCTTCCCACTCCTTGGCGTTTTAGCGGTGCGGATAATTTGAATTCTTTAATTGCTTCGGATTACGGTATTATCATCAATGCTACCACACGTCAGGTGTTGGGCGGTAAGAATTATACTCAGCGTATTTATCCCGCTTCCATGACTAAAATAATGACACTTATCGTGGCAGTTCAAAGCGGAATTGATATAAATACCGAATATTTGATGGATTACCGTCTTATAAACAAATATTATCTCGCCGGTGCCAGTATGTCGGGTATTTCGGCAGGGGATACGGTTACCTTTAAAGACCTGTTGTACGGCGCAGTATTGCTTTCTGCTGCGGATGCTACTGCCGCAATAGCGGAAATGGTTGCGGGCAGTGAGGAAGAATACGTTAAGCTTATGAACTCCACAGCTGCCGAAATAGGCTGCTCCGGCTCTCATTTTACAAATACCAGCGGTTTATACGATACTGCGAATTATTCCACCCTTGGCGATATTGCACTTATGCTGGATTACGCCATGTCCATTCCTCTCGCGCGGGAAATCCTTTCCACTGCGGATTATACCACTCCACCCACCGATAAAAATCCCGAAGGATACTATTTCTTCAGCACCATGTTTACGAGAATTGACCACGATTCCATTCCGGGTATGACTGTTCTCGGCGGAAAGACGGGATATCTCGCAGAAACAAAACATTGTCTTGCAAGTATGGCTGTAAGCGATAACGGAGAAAAATTCATCGTCGTCACAGCAGGCGGCGCAAAATATGACCCCATAAATGACTGTATTGAACTTTATACCAGATATTATGGAGAAAGCAATGAAAACAGATGACCAACCGAAAAACAGTAATTTCGCAGATCTTTTAAAGTTTATTATGAGCATATTCGTTGTGGCAATACACGCCCATTTTCTGAAAGGGAACGAAATAGCGGATATGCTTATATCAGATGTGTTCGGAAGAATTGCGGTGCCTTTCTTCTTTACTGCGGCGGCATTCTTTTTGTTCAGGCATATAGATGAACCGAACTTCGGCAAGCGGGTTACAAGATATCTTACCAAAATGGGGCTGTTGTACATTATCTGTACTTTCATATACGTGCCCGCAATCATAGATTGGAACAAAGGTAAAGTATCTTTGTTTAAGTGGTTCAAGCTTATCTTCTTTGAAGGAAGCTACCGACAGCTTTGGTTTTTGCCTGCTTTGGTATTTGCCGTTGCGTTGGTATATGCTCTTTGCCGTATGGGGATTTCAACAAAGGTGATTTTTGCCTTTTCCGTGCCTCTTTATATTGTGGGATGCGCTTTCCATTCATTCTATAAACCCCTTATAACCCTTGAATTTATAGATGAATTTGCAAGAGGGTATTACAATATATTCGGTACCACCCGCAACGGAATCTTTTTCGGATTTATTTACGTTGCATTGGGCGCATTGCTTGCAACACATTCCTTAAAACTTAAAAAAACCGTTGCTTGGCTGTGTTTGTTTGCTTCTACCGCCGTAATGATTATAGAAGTTCTTATCGTTGAGGAATTTTCTGTCGCCCCAAAGGGAATGGGAATGTATCTTTCCGTATTTTTTGTTGCTTTGTTTCTGTTTTGGATTTCTATTAATACCGGTTTCCTGTCAGGATTACCGGATAAACCATTTAAGGTATTAAGAAAATTATCCACTTATATCTATTTTTCCCATACCTTTTTTCTGTATATTTTTTCTGATCTCAGTTATAACGCCGAATTCTTTGCGGCGATGGTTGCCTCCGTTCTTTTCGGTTTTCTCATAATCGGATTGCAAAAAATATCAAAACTGATTAATCTTCGTAAACTTCTGTCAGAACAGCGTGAACAATAATTCTTTTTTCTCCCAGCCCGAAGCTGCTTTCGCAGGTTACAAGGGTGAGCAGAGAGGGATTTTCTCCCGGTGCGGTGCCAAAATCTATAATAGATTTGTCTTTTCCGTCTTTTGCATATTTTTTCAGTTCATCTTCGTTTTCAAAAGCGGTTTTTATATATCCGTTACCGCTTTCGATATATGCGGCGTAGGGCTTGTATATTGCCAGCTTTCCGTTTGAATATATCTCTATATCGGCGTTTATGAACTTTTCGGGATTTTTAAGATATGCAAACATATTTCCCGAAGCCATGTTATGACCGTAAAGGATAATGTTTCTGTTTTCGGTTAAAGATGCTTTTAATCTGTAATCCACGATAATAGATCCGTTTTTATCGTAGGACCCGTCATAGGCTTTACGGACATAGTATTCGTTATCTGTGGTAAGCAGCAGAGGATAGCTTATTTTTGTATCTTCCACGTTTATCCAGCCGCAGATATCGGGATATTTATTTGCAAGATTTTCCATCATACCGCCGTAAATTTCGTATTTTTTGTTTGTGTTTTTCCCCGCTTCTTTTATTACCGGTAAATACTCTTGTGCGTTTACATGGTTTTTTCCGTTTAATAAATCTGTGCTAAAAAAGCATAAAGCGGATATACAGAATGCTATGAGCGTAAACAAAACATATTTTTTCATTAATAAATCACCCGGACATATTATATCCGAAAAAAGGGAAGTGATACTTAAAATGAGCAGACTTGTAGG
>JAGCNA010000150.1 GCA_017646185.1 Clostridia bacterium | reverse complement strand
GATTTCTCCGGCACAGATACGTTCACCTATACATATAACAACCTTTTGGGTGAATCCGAAGAATGCACCGTAGAAATACGCGTTGCAAAATAAAAATGGTAAAACGAATATGAAAAATTATCCCATAGTTACAGGCAACTTTATACAGCCCTTTGCGGCAACAAAATATGACCTTGCCAAATGGAAAGAGCATTTCCGGCGTCTGCTTGAAGTGGGTATTGATACAACCATTCTTCAGTGGACAGCAGATACTCCTTACGGCAAGTTTAAGGATTGCTGCTTTGAAACCGCTTTGTCGGCGTTCGGCGCAGAGGAGGGGTACGTTTGCTACTCAAACTGTGTAAAAGATATGCTGGAAGCGGCAAAGCAAACGGGAATGAAGGTATTTATTGGGCTCAATGTTTCCGATGAATGGTGGAAATTCAACCGTATCGAAACCGATTGGGGTGAAAAACAAGCCGCAATCGGCGTAGGTATGGCAAAAGAGCTTTACGAAAAATATTATGCCGAATATTCCGATGTGTTTGCAGGCTGGTATTGGGCGTGGGAGCTTTACAACCACATGCCCGATGAGCTTGCGGATACCGGCTCTTGGTTTATGAATCTTTATATAGACGGGCTTAACCGGATCGACCCTTCGTTACCCATTATGTATTCTCCCTTTTTAAACCAAAAGGCTTGTCCCGAAGCAACGTTTCGTGCGTGGTGCAGATTTTTCAAAATATCAAAGCTTCGCAAGGGTGATATTTTCTGTTGTCAGGATTCTATCGGCGCCGGCTTTGTGGATATCGAAAACATAAGAAGTCTTTACAAAGCCGTGGCGGATGCGGTAAAAACCAAAGACGGTGTGGAATTCTGGGCAAATAACGAAAATTTCTCTCCGGATTTCAAAGCCGCCCCCGTTTCCCGCTTTGTAGAGCAAATGCGCCTTACAGACGAATACGTTGTTCGTCACGTAACCTTTTCATATTCCCATTATTACCATCCTTTCCGCTCGACTGCTTTTCACGAGCAGTATAAAAAATACTACCAAACCGGCAGCGAAAGTTGACCGTAATTAATGTTATGTCAACCAAAAAGAAGATTTTTATTACATTTTTAATTTGTCTTTCCGCTTTCTTATTGTTCGGATGCGTGGAAGGCGGCCAAAATTCAACTCCGATTCCGGATGCTTCCGAAGGGGATATTCAGGTTTCCGCGCCCGAATTTTCCACCGCTTCGGAGGTAAAACGGGCGCTTGTCAAGCTTACGGATGAAAAGCTTTACCGTGCTTTGTATACAGAGGAGTGGTACAAATCCTATCGGGAGATAGTTTCCGAAGTAAACGATTTTGTTATTTCTCCTCCCGAAAATGATAGCGAATGTATTTCCCAAGGTACCGCCTTGTACGAAAAGCTGCTTGTTTCAAGAGCTAAAGCAGAATATGCCCGCACAGACGTGCCCACCGTGCATATATACGCAGACAGAGAAATCGGCAGGGAAGAGTATATAGAGGCAAAAGTCTTTATTATCGACAGTGTAAACGGCACATACGGCGATATCGAAGAAACCATAACCATTCGCATCCGCGGAAATTCCACCGCCGCTGCGGAGAAAAAGCCTTATAACATAAAGTTTACGGACAAAACCTCCGTTTTAGGTATGAAAGAGGGCAGAAAATGGTGCCTTATCGCAAATCATTATGATAAGACTTTGATGCGCAATAAGCTTGCCTTTGATCTTTCTGCGGTGTGCGGAGATATTGCGGCTATCCAAAGCAGATACTGCGACGTTTATCTTAACAACAAGCTGCAGGGAAGTTATTTGATTTGCCAGCCCGTGTCCGACGGTACCCTTGAGCTTGATACCAAAAAAGGCGATTTTATCGTTGAACGTATAGTCGTGCTTGAGGGCGAAAACGATTTCTTCCTCCGCGGTGACGCAGGCTATGTGTTTGATACACCGGAACGCAACGAGCTTACCCGAGGTGAGCAAAGAGAGATAATCGAATTTATGGAGCAGGTCGATGATGCCATTGCTGCCAAAAACGAAAATAAGTTAAAGAAGCTTATAGATGTGGATTCCTTTGTTTCCGCTTACGTTATCCACGAGCTTCTCAAGGATTGCGATATGGTTACCGGCTCACCGTATTTCTACCGCAAGGATGGAATATTGTACGCAGGCCCCATTTGGGATATGGACCTTTCCACCGGTAACGTTTCCCGTTATTATTTTCAGGATAAATACCATATTTATAATAACGCCGACGGATACGGCGATAAATCCGGCGACAGCGCTTCGGGAATATGGGCACAGCAGGAGTGGTTTAAAAACCTTATGAAGTGCTCCTTCTTCTCGGATGCGGTAAAGGCAAAATATGCTTCCATTTCCAAAGATATCGAAAACCTTTATTCCGACGGCGGCTATATAGATACTCTCTGCCAAACCTATGGCGAATCCTTCGCCCGTAATTATAACGAGGCGGGCTGGAGTATAAGCCATCCTTACAGCGATTACGAGGACGAAACTCCCGAAAGAACCTTTGAAGCAAACGTAAAGGAGCTCAAGGAATGGCTTTCAAGAAGAGATGCTTATCTTAAAGAGTATTTCGGGATAAAATAACTGTATTAAAAAAAGGAGAAAAAACAAATGTCAGTAATTCACGTAGATTCTTTTAATTTCGAAGAAGTGGTTTTGAAATCCGAAAAAACCGTGCTTATAGATTTCTGGGCAACCTGGTGCGGTCCCTGCCGTATGATCGCTCCCATTATAGAAGAGATTGCCGCAGAGCACCCCGAATACGCCGTTTGCAAGATCGACGTAGATAAAGCGGGTGAATTGGCAAAGCAGTTCGGTATCACAAACATTCCTACCCTTATCGTTATGAAAAACGGCGAAACGGTAAATAAATCCGTAGGCGTTATTCCCAAGGAAAAAATACTTAAGCTGCTTGAAGCATAAGTCCACCCAAAGAACAAAAAAAGAAGACACCTCTTTACGAAGTGTCTTCTTCTTTTTATTTTACCTGGAAAAATTCTATCGTTTCTCCCACGGGGCCGATACAGAAAGCAATTCTTGCTCCCAGAGGCTTGTCTGCCTGAATAACTATATCAGTAGGCTCAACGGTTACGGTGTAGCCTGCGGCTTTTACAGCGTTTATGCAAGCGTCGGTATCCTCAACGTCAAAAGCGATATGGCGTAAAGCGCCTTCGCCGAACACGTCGGGTGCGTTGGAGAATATCTCCATCACGCTGTTGCCGGTGTCTACCATGGTGCCCAGATTATCTCCTTCGCCCCAGCTTCTCACCGTTTCCATTCCCAAAACGTTGGTATAGAAATTTACGGTTTCGTTATATTTTTCAATTCCCTTTGCTTTTATAGCAATCTGGTGTATTCCTTTGGTAAGCTTCATAATATGTAAATAACCCCTTTTTTATTTCAGTATAGCATAAAAAGGCGG
>JAGCNA010000149.1 GCA_017646185.1 Clostridia bacterium | reverse complement strand
AGCAAAAAACCGTAATAATTGTTTTTGAAATCTACCGTCTATAGTAGCGAGAGTTTCGCTGAAATCGGGAGCTGTATAAACAAAGCAGAATGAATTTTTACGAGCGTGCTGTAGTAATCTACAGCTAGCGAAGTAAAAATTTATAGAAAAACGCGATAAAAATAAAGAAGGAATCCGTCAAAAAACGGATTCCTACATTTTTATTTGGTTGCGGGATGACGAGGACGTCATCCCCTACGGGTGAACGAAAACCATTATTTCATCTGTCGCGTTTTTCGGTCTGCAAAGTTTAGACAGCTCGACATCAGCCGCCGAGGTATGCGCGTATTACCGCATCATCATTCAACAGCTCTTCTCCCGTGCCTTCACGGACGATAAGTCCCGTTTCAAGCACGTATGCGCGGTTTGCCACGGAAAGAGCTTTTTTTGCATTCTGCTCAACCAAAAGCACGGTAGTGCCTGCACGGTTGATTTCGGTTATCATATCGAAAATCGTGTTTACGTACAAGGGTGAAAGTCCCATACTGGGTTCATCCAGCAATATGAGAGACGGGCGGGACATGAGAGCACGGCTCATTGCCAGCATTTGCTGTTCGCCGCCGGAAAGAGTACCCGCAATCTGCTTTGAACGCTCTTTGAGGATGGGAAAACGGGCGTAAACCTCTTTAAGGGTGTTTTCTTTTTCCCCTTTGTCGCTTCGGGTATACGCACCCATTTTAAGGTTTTCAGCCACGGTAAGCTCGCAGAAAATTCTGCGTCCTTCGGGAACCTGCGCCATACCCATAGGCACAAGCTTGTGAGCGGGAATGTTGGTTATATCCTTGCCATCGTAAGTAACCTTGCCCTTTGCTTTGGGGATAAGGTTGCAGAGAGAATGCATTATAGTGGTTTTTCCTGCGCCGTTTGCACCGATAAGAGCAACTATTTCGCCCCGGTTAACCTCAAAGGAAACACCGCGTATAGCCTTTATAAGTCCATAGGACACTTCAAGATCTTCAACTGTAAGTAAAGCCATAATATCTCGCTCCCTTCAAGATTATTCGCCCAGATAAGCTTTGATGACATCGGGGTGTCTGAGCACCTCTTCCGTGGTTCCGTGAGCAAGTGTGGTACCGAAATTAAGCACGGTAAGCTCATCGCAAAGACCGGAAACCAAGCTCATATCGTGCTCGATAAGAAGGACTGTCATATCGAATTCATCTCTTATACGGCGTATGGTTTCGGTAAGCTCTGCCGTTTCCTGAGGGTTCATACCTGCGGCAGGCTCATCCAATAAAAGCAGCTTGGGGTTGGTTGCCAGAGCACGTGCCATTTCCAGACGGCGCTGTGAACCGTAAGGCAGGTTTGATGCCACGGTACGGCGTTCTTCGTCCAAGCCGAAAACACGGAGCAGTTCTCTTGCTGCGGAACGCATTTGCTTTTCGGTGGAAAAATGCTTGGGAAGGCGGAATATGCTCTGGAAAATATTGCACTTGGAGCTGTTGCCCATTCCCACAAGCACGTTATCTATAACCGACATATTGGAAAACAGACGTATATTCTGGAATGTACGGGCAATACCCTTTTTGTTTATTTCCGCAGGGGTCTTTCCCACAAGCTCCTCGCCGTCAAGCAAAAAGGTGCCGGTGGTGGGGCGGTACACGCCGGTAAGCAGGTTGAAAACCGTGGTTTTTCCCGCACCGTTGGGGCCGATAAGACCGTAAAGCTGGTTTTTCTTTATTTTTAAATTAATATCCTGCGCGGCTTTAAGTCCGCCGAAGGAGATACCGAGAGAACGGGTTTCAAGCATATATTCGCTCATTTTTTATCTCCCTCCTCTTTTACGCTTTGTTCGGGAATAATATCTGTGGAAAGCAGTGCATCCATAGGTATTTTGGTGGGCACCTTGGACCAGTCTGCAGTGGAAGGAGCTTCCATACCGCCATCCTCCTTGAGACGGTGTCCGCGGAACTTGATGATAATATATTCAACAAGACGGCGGAGGCTGAATCTTTCACGCACCTTGCTCAAAGCGGGAGCGTTGTTCCAGATAACCGCAACGATAAGAATGAGGGCGTAAATAAGATATTTAAGGGCGGCAAGGTCGCCGGAAAGCTTGGTGGTAAGCTGAATGTTTATAAAGGTGAGCAGGGTTGCGGAAAGGATTGAGCCGGTAATGTTACCCATACCGCCCAAAACTACCATAACCAGAATTTCTACGGAATAGTTAAAGGAGAAAAAGCCGTAATCAACGGGGGTGGTGTTGTGGCCGTACAAAACGCCTGCGATACCTGCAAAGAAAGCGGCGATAACAAACACAGCCAGCTTATAGTAGGTTACGTTTACACCCATGGCGCGGGCGGCGATTTCGTTATCACGGATAGCCTGAATAGCTCGTCCGTGCTTACTCTTCATAAGGTTTTGCGTTACGAAAACGGTGAATATTGCCATTACGAAAACGATTACGAACAGAGTCTTTCCGTATTTACGGGTGGTAAGTCCCAATGCGCCGCCGAAAGCTTCCTGATTCATAAACACAGTACGGATGATTTCACCGAAAGCCAAGGTTACGATCGCAAGATAGTCGCCTTTGAGACGGAGGGTGGGAAGACCGATTATGAGTCCGAAAACAGCCGCTGTAAATCCGCCGACAATCATGGAAAGAATAAGCACTACCGTGGGATTGGGAATTACGGTGTGAAGATAATTTGCGGTAAAACAGCCGATATATGCGCCTGCGCACATAAATCCCGCATGGCCCAAGGAAAGCTCGCCCAAGAAACCTACAACAAGGTTAAGAGAAACGGCGAGTATTATGCTGTAGCCTATCTGGGCAAGCATAAGAGAGGTGGAGCCCTTTACGGAGCCGGTGAACGCCATTACGGTAAAGGGAATTGCCAGAGCGAGAATAAGTATATAGTTTATCCAATGCTTAAGCTTGAACTTTTTCATATTATACCTTCTCCCTTCTGGTCTTGCCCATAAGTCCTGTAGGACGAACCATAAGAATGATTATAAGCAGGCCGAACTCGATAGCGGTGGTATAAGGAGCCAGAACGGGAATGCTGGAGCAAATTTTTTCGATAACACCAAGCAAAATTCCGCCTACCATTGCGCCGGGAATAGAACCGATACCGCCGATAACCGCAGCGGTAAACGCCTTGATACCGGGCATTGCGCCCAAGGT
>JAGCNA010000148.1 GCA_017646185.1 Clostridia bacterium | reverse complement strand
CCTCCCCTACCTTGTTCAAAGCGGGGATTATATCTTCGTTTACTATATCAAGGGGTGCTTTGGAAAAGAGTAATTCCTTTGTGGTTTCAACGGCTTTTTCTTTAAGTCCCTTTATTACCGCATCCATAAGAGGGCTTGTACCCGTAATAGCGGTGACTGATTGAGAGGCAGGCTGAAAAGAAGACAAAAATTCACCGGAATGGGAAATGTATTCCCCGCAGTTTTTGTCCATACCCTTAAGGGCTTTGAATGCGTAATATGTTCGCATCATATCCGCAGAATAGGGGTTCATAATGGCGGCGGAAAGTCCGTTTTCCAAAGCAAGGGCAAAGAAAACGCTGTTTATTCCGTCCCTTGCGGGAAGTCCGAAGGATACGTTGGACACGCCCAAAGAGGTGTGGCATCCCAAATCCGTTTTTATGCGTTTAACCGATTCCAGCGTAACCGCCGCGGCATTATTATCTGCGCTGACGGTTAGAGCAAGGGGATCGAAAATAATATCCTTTTTGCTTATTCCGTATTCGGAGGCTTTTTCAAGTATCTTTTTGGCGATCTCTACCCTGCCGTGCGCAGTTTCGGGAATGCCGTTTTCATCCAAAGTAAGGGCGATAACCGCACCGCCGTATTTTTTTACCAAAGGAAAAACGGCTTCCATGCTCTCTTTTTTGCCGTTTACCGAGTTCACAAGAGCTTTTCCGTTGTAAACGCGCAAAGCCTTTTCCATAGCGTCGGTAGAGGCGGTATCTATCTGCAGGGGAAGGTCGGTTACTCCCTGCAAAGCGCGGACCGCTTCGCAAAGCATTTGAGCTTCGTCTATTTCGGGAAGTCCTACGTTTACGTCAAGGATATGCACGCCTTTATCCGCCTGGGATATGCCTTCGGAAAGGATGTATTCCATATCCTTTTCCACCAGCGCCTGCTTAAACCGCTTTTTGCCCGTAGGGTTTATACGTTCCCCGATAAGCAAAGGAGAGTCACCGAAAAACACTGCGTGGGAATATGAAGAAACAAAAGTAAGATCCTTTTCCGTTACGGGAACGGCAAGAATATTTGCCGATTTTTCGGTTAAAGCCTTTATATATTCGGGTGTGGTGCCGCAGCATCCGCCCGCAACACGCACGCCTTTTTTGATAAGTTCTGCAAGGTCAGAGGCAAATTCTTCGGCGCCCACATCGTATACGGTTTTTCCGTTTTCCACAAGGGGAAGCCCCGCATTGGGCTTTAACACCACGGGGACGGATGCGTATTTCAAATATTCCTCTGCCACGGGGATAAGCTGTTTGGGACCCAGCGAGCAGTTTGCGCCTATAGCGTCTGCCCCCATTCCCTCCAGCATTGCTACCATTGCGGCAGGAGTTGCGCCGGTGAGTAGCTTTCCGTTTTTATCGTATGCGTTGGTGACGATAACGGGCAGGAAGCTGTTTTCCTTTGCGGCAAGGAGTGCGGCTTTGGTTTCGTAGCTGTCTGTCATAGTTTCGATAACTATAAGGTCTACTCCGTATTTTACACCCAGACGCACCGTTTCCCCGAAAACGCTTACCGCTTTTTCAAAGGATAATTCGCCCATAGGCTCAAGTAATTTTCCCGTGGGGCCCATATCCAGAGCTATAAACTTTTCACCCGTGTTTACCGTGCTTGCACGGGCGGTGTTTGCGTTTTCCACGGCGTGTTTTATTATATTTTCAAGGGTTGACCTATCGAATTTAAGAGAGTTTGCGCCGAAAGTATTGGTGCAGACCACGTTACTGCCCGCATCGTAATACTCTTTGTGTATGCCCGCAATGATTTCGGGGTGGGTTATATTGAGCAGTTCGGGATATCCCGTGCCCAATACTCCTTTTTTCTGAAGCAGAGTGCCCATGCCTCCGTCCAGAAACACCGTATTGTTTTTTAAAAATGATTTAAAATCCATATTATTTACCTAAAATATCCGATAAATTGCTTTGTATCTTCTTTGCTACATCCGGCTTGTTCATTGAATAAACGTGGACGTTGGTTATGCCGTTTGCATACAGGTCTATTATCTGGTCGGTGGCATAGGCGATACCCGCCTGCTTCATAGCCGCAGGGTCGTGCCCGAATTTATCCACAATGCTTTTGAATCTTTG
>JAGCNA010000147.1 GCA_017646185.1 Clostridia bacterium | reverse complement strand
TAAGCGTTTTTTCATAGCAGTTTGCAAGCAAACACCATTTTTTTGCCTTGCCCATACCCAAAAGCTCGGTTTTGGAGCTTAACTTAAAGTTATAAGGCTTTTTTGCGCCGGAGGAGGTGGAGTTGCCGCGAACCTTTATCTGGCTTGCGGCATCCTCCACGGTATTTCCGTAAATATCAACGATTTTTATACTGCAGGCTCTGTACTCTTCCACTACGATAGTTCTATCCGTTTCTATATAAACGGCGGCAATATCGTTTACGGGAACAACGGCTTTTTCCGTTTCGCCTGCGGCAAAAACATCGTTTGAATAATCATTGGCGGGCAGTACACATGCGGTAGTGAATACACAAACTGCCGCCAGAATAAAACATAATATTTTTTTCATTATACGCCCTCCCGATTATTGGTTTTATTTCATGTTGTTATAAGCTTCAAGGGTTGCATCCATTTCAGCTTCAACGCTGCCCTGAATGGATTCCCAGTAGGAAGCAAGACCTGCGTTGTTACGCAAGCAGTGAGAATATACGCCGATAAGTCCGCCCCAGTTGTAGATACCGCCGAGGTCGTACAGACGGTTGCCGAATACGATATCAAGCATACGAGCGTCATCGTCGGATTCAACGGACTGAAGCTTGAGAACGGTTTCGTAATATGCTTCCTTAAGGCTCTTACCGGAAGCGGGAGAATGGCTGTAGTAAGCCATTGCTTCGAGAGCATATACGGTTACATCAAGGTTTTCCTTGTTGGTTGCGGGAATGGTAATAACTTCGGACTGGTATGCGTTGATACCGGAATAGTATTCTTCCTGAGCTTCGTCAAACTTGGGAATGGGAACAACACCGAAGTTTACAGCCTCTTCTTCGGTAGCAGACTGTCTGAGAGTTACGATACCGTTTGCAACGGTAAGGTAATAAAGACCTCTGTTGTTCTTGAAGATGGAGCTGATACCGGACCAGGATTCGGGAATCTGTTCAACATAGCAGGTTGCAGCGGGGTCGCCCATGATGCTCTGTACCTTCTGGAAAACATCGATAGACTTCTGGGAGCCTACAACGAGGTTAAATCCGTCTTCGGTAAGTTCAACGGTGGAAACACCTGCGCCTGCTACCATCATAGTAGCACCGTAAGCATCACCGAGGAAGCCGTATGTGCAGTTTACGTTGGTCCACTTTCCGTCGGGATCGGGACGGGAAACTTCTTTAGCTATGGTGTAGAGACGGTCATAGGTCCATTCGCCTGCGTCTACCATATCGTACATAGTGCCGTACTTATCTACAAGGCCCTGATCTTCGTACATATCCTTATTGAAGAGCACGAGATAGGTGAATATATCGTCGCAGATAAGAGCATCGCCTGCTACCATATAGGTATCGCCTGCGGGAGAAAGGAACTTGATGGAGTTCTGATCCCACCATTCGTTTTCGAGAAGAAGGAGATCGTTAAGCTTGTGGAATGCACCGGAGGTTACCTTGGGCATCATATTGAATACGTCGCCAATGATAACGTCATAGGTGTCAAGACCGGTAGCAAGCATATCGTCAATCTTTTCGTTGGGATAGCTTTCGGAAACGAGCTCGATGGTTATACCGTACTGCTGTTCGATATAATTGTTTCTTTCTGCAACAACGTCATTAATAACGTTACCGTCCTGCTCATCGGAGGGAACGAGCTGCATTTCACCATAGGTGTGTCTGCTGGTAGCAACACCGAGAATGGTTACGGTTGCATTCTCGAACTTCTTGTGTTCCAGAGGAAAGCCGGCTTCTTCGGAAACTTCGGAGTTTTTGCTCACGTCGCTATCGGTATCGTTACATGCGGCAAAGCAAGGAACAAGTACCAAAAGGGCGAGCAAAAGAAATGCTGTGATTTTTTTCATTTTTTGTGTCCTTTCGTGTTTTGTATTAAAATTTTTTGGTTTTCTGTGGTTATAACGCCGAAGCGTTGAGCGAAGGCATACTACGCACCAAAGGTGCATACTACGCCGAAAAGCCTGAGTAGTAATGTTTTATTTCGTCAAATCAGCATTCGCTTTCAGAGTGCTAAGGGACTTTGAAAGCATGCGATGAATTATTCCGCACTCTTGTAAAAGCTCTCTCGAAAGATTTTCGGATATTGCATTACATCCTGCAAGCATTTCGATCCAATATTCGGTTTCTGCACACTCTTTAGCCGCAATATGAAACTTGTTTATAAAATCTGATCTGCTTGATGCATAATTAGCTTCGTGAATATTTGCGCCTATGGACATTGAACTCCTGATGATTTGATTAATAATCACGCTTCGACCTTTACGAGCATCTATCTCATCACATACGGTGATAACTCGTAACGCAAAGTTTTTCGCCCTTGTACGCAATTCGGAGTCTTTCATAATGTCCTCTTTAATAAAATCGGTGAAGTTTTTGCTTCGCAAAAGTGAAGTTGTTCGCTTACGCTTACAGTGAAGTTTTGCGTTCTTTCGCTCGCAAAGTGAAGTTAAGTTCGCCCAAAAAACGATAACACTTGCGCCGGTAACGGCGCAAACTTCACTCACGTAGTGAACTTCACTGCCGAAGGCAACTTCACTCGCCGAAGGCGAACTTAGTTATGTGCGGTATCGCACAGATGGGAAAGGGGGCAAATTTCACAAGACGGGTTTCTGGCGGTACAATATTCTCTTCCGAACCAAACGATACGGTGGCAAAAGCCGGATTGCTTTTCCTGCGGGATAAGAGGAGTAAGCTCTTTTTCCACTGTCAAGGGGTCTTTTTTGGAGCAGAGTCCCAGTCTTACAGATATTCTTATGCAGTGAGTATCCGCTACAATACCGCCCAGACCGAAAATATCCCCTCTTAGCAGGTTTGCAACCTTTCTTCCCACTCCGCGGAGGGAAAGAAGATCCTCCATTTCCGAAGGTATCTCGCCTCCGTACACATCAACAATACGGCGGCAAGCCTCCCGCAGAGATTTGGCTTTTGAATTATACAAGCCTACTGTGTATATGTATTTTTCCAGTTCCCCTTCCTCACTTTCTGCCATGGAAAGAGGGGTGGGAAACCTTTTGAACAGCTCTACGGAAACTGCGTTCACCCGTTCATCCGTACACTGGGCGGAAAGCACCGCCATAACGAAAAGACGGTACGGGTCCCCCTCCGCATGCAGACCGCAGGGGGCTTCGGGGTAAAGGTTATATAAAGCGTTGGTAATATCAAGTGCTTTAGTCATTGAAAATATAATTAACGTCGCCGGAAAGGAGCGCCATTATTCCTTTATATACGTTTTCTGCGTTATCCTCAAAATTGCCGATAAGCTGATGTGCGTATCGCTCTTCCGTAACGTACAATTCCACGTTAAGCACGGTTTTTGTGCTGTTGGCGATAGTGCAGGTAATGTTATATCCCTCTCCGCAGGGCTTTATATCGGACAAAACACGGGTGCCGTCCTTACGCAAGGCACGAAGACGCTGGGCACTGCGCAATGCCTGATCTCTGACAGTATTATACAGACGTGTTTCCACGTTACTTACGGCTTCTCTGCCCGTGGAGGAGATGAGGTAAGTGGGCAGCTCGCCCTCAAAAAACGCATCTATCTGACCTGCATCGACAAGATCTGCAAAACAATCCGCAAAATCGAAAAAGTTTACAAAACCGTCCTGCACAACTATTTCGCTGATAGTATCATAATCCAGAGGTTCGTCCAGATTTTTAAGCAAATACAGGATAAAAACCTTTATTTCAAACTTTTCTGTTAAATTCACCGATATCACCCCAAAGATATATTACAATATTTTAATAAAAAATTCAATAGTTAAACTAATACTTGCAATATCTTTTTTTTAATGTTAAGATAATATATTGAGATATAATATATATCGAGAGGTTATCTTTATGGCAAACAGTTTTTACGGCGGAATTAAAATTAACAAAACAGGGCTTTCCCACGGGGTGTCCCCCAAAATATTTACTCCTGCGGCAGTTGCGATAAACGCATACCAGCAGGCGGGAGGAGATACCGCACCCTGCATAAAAGAAGGAGAGTACGTTAAAAAAGGTCAGGTTATCGCCGTAAGCGAAAGACTGGCTTATCTCCACGCGCCCGTTTCCGGAACCGTTGTGCGTTTGCTCCTTAAGGATAATTCCCATTATATCGTTATCAAATCCGATAAGACCGAAACCTGCGCTCCCGCCGTACCTTTTGCAAAGCCGATTTCCGAAATAACCCCCGAAGAAATAACCGAAAAAATACGCACTATGGGCGTTGTGGGAACATTCAGCAACTTCCCCACCCATATTAAAATTATCGCTTCCCGCGGGAAAGCCTTTTGTCTGGTAATAAACTGCGTTCAATCCGACCCTTACGGAAGCTTTGTCCGTGAAATTGTGAAAGAGCACCCCAAGGAATTGGTATACGGCGCCCGTATACTTGCAAAAGCCATCGGAGTGAAGCAGGTGATCTTTGCTTTGGAAAACAACGAGCGAAAATCCTTTGCCGCTTTAAAGAGCGTTATCGGCGAAAAGGATAAGCTTATATCCGTTGCAAGGCTCGCTCCCAAATATCCTTTGGGCGAAGAAAGAAACCTGCTTTGTGCGGTAATAAAAAAAGAAGTCCCTGCAGGCAGAGCTACCCACGATATAGGCTACACAGTATTTTCCGCAGAAACCGTGCTGAGAATATATAACGCCTGCGCAGAAGGTGTGCCCGTAACCGATAAATATCTTACCGTAAGCGGTGAAAAATGCGCATCCCCCGCAAATCTTATTGTACCTATCGGTACTTCCTTGCGCACTGTTGCGGAACAATGCGGCGGCGTGCCCGAAGACGCTTTGTGCGTTTACGGCGGTGCGGTAAACGGAAAGACGGCGGATCTGGAAAACGGATGCGTTACCAAATCCACTTCCCAGCTTATAATAACCCAACCCCTGAACAAAAAGACGCAGGCGTGTATTATGTGCGGAAAGTGTATTACCCACTGTCCCATGCGTATTGCACCCCACACCTTTATTGACGGAACCCACAGACCCGCCTGGGCAAAGCTGTGCGATATGTGCGGATGCTGTGAATATATATGTCCTTCGGAAATAAAACTGCTTGATATTATAGATAAACGGAAAAAGGAGGAAAGCAAATGACATATAACCCTACCCTGCGGGATAAAACTACCGCTTTGTCCTTTGCCGCAGACAGATGCGTAATACTTTTGCTTCCCCTCGTATGGAGCGTATACGCATACGGATTGCGCGCCCTTTTTATAACCTTGATATCCATCATCTTTTCCGTGGCTTTTGCTTTCGGTGTAAAAGCCGTGTTAAAGCAAAAAGCAGATGCTTTTACTTTGCTGGATACCGCCGTTTCCGGTGCGGTGTTTGCTTTCACCCTGCCCGTATCCGTGCCCTATTATATTCCTATGCTGGGCGGTGTGTTGGCGGCCGTGCCTTCGTTATGGCTTCCTAGGGGCAGAAAGCCCTTCTTTGGCGGTTTTTTCGCCGCGGCGGCAGTACGGACGTTTTTCCCGAAGCTTCTTTCCAGAGCCACTCAGGCGTTTGTATACGTATCCCCTTTTATATTTAATCCCACGGAAGCAGACATAAACTCCTTCAGAACCTACACCCCTTTACAGCTTTTGGCGCAAGGGAAGGTTTCTTCCGGCACGCTGTGGGACCAATTTTACGGAACCATATCCGGCAATATCGGCGAGATAAGCTTTATGCTTTTGCTTTTGGGCTGTATATTCCTTTTGGTACGCAAAAAAATGCGCTGGCACACTCCTGCGGTTTTCGCCTTTGTTTTGTGTCTGATTACCCTTATTTTCCCCAAGGGCGATAACGAAGCCATATTCTTTATGCTGGTATCCCTGCTTTCCGGCGGTGCAATGCTTACCGCAGTGTTTGCTTTTTCCGATACTTGTTCTATGCCCGTAACCGATACGGGAAAGATAGCTTTTGCCGTGGGAACGGCGGTGCTTACCGTGCTTATACGGTATCTGGGAATTGCCGAAGAGGGCGTTTACGCCGCAGTAGTGATAATGGGCGCAATTACCCCGATTATTGACAGATATACTCTCCCTGTCGCATACGGAAGAACAAAGGTTAAGGGAGGTAAAAAATGAGAATTTACATTATTTCCGCAATTTGTCTTTTGGCGGTTTTGCGTGTGTTTTGCGCACTTCTTTTACGGGACAAGACCTTTTTGCAGGGGGACAGCAGATCCGTGTTCGTAACCGCCGTCTGCACCGCTTTGTGCGGTGCGGGAGGAAGCGCCGCAGGCGGATATTTGTGTATGACCTTTTTCGGCGGTCTTTTAAACAGCACCATGCTTACCGTGTTTTCCGCAGTATGCGCCGCTGTTTTGGGTGTTGCCGCCATATTTGTTTCCAAAAAGATGTTTGGAACCGAAGCTTCATATATGCCTGCAATACTGCTTTTGCCCGTTATGTCCGCTATAATGACGGCAGTCGGCTTTAGCGGTGAAACCCTTGAAGCCCTTATAATAAATTCCGCCCTTTCCTGCATTTGCTTTGGCGGTGCAACCGTTATCTGGCACGGAATAATACTTAATTCAAAAAAGCTGAAAATGCCTTATATTTTTGAAGGATTAAGCGTTTTGGCGGTTTTGATAACCGTATTCAGCGCAGTTTAAAACGAAAAAGGAGATCCGCAAAAAATGAAAGAAAAAAATCGGGTCTATAAACTGAATATAACCGCTGTCACTCCCGAAGGAGACGGAATCTCCCGCACCGAAAGCGGCAAGGTGGTGTTTACCCCCATGTGCTGTAAGGGAGACGAAATGACGGTTAAGATAATTAAAGAAACCACCGGTTATCTTGTGGGCAAGACGGAAGAGCTTATTACCCCGTCTCCCGACCGTATTCAGCCGGACTGCTCTGTATTTAAACAGTGCGGCGGCTGTGCTTTGCGCCACATGGATTACGAGGCGGAGAAAAAGTTAAAATACGACCACGTAAGGGATTGCCTTACCCGTATCGGCAAATGCGAAATCACCCCCGAATACATAGTAAGCCCCGTTACGGAAAGATACCGCAACAAGGCTCAATACCCCGTAACACAGGTAGAAAACGGTTTGGCGGCAGGATATTTCGCCCGTCATTCCCACAGAGTTATTCCCCACGGGGACTGTTTGCTTCAGCCTAAAAAAACTACCGAGATCATCGAAGATATTTTAAAGGAATTAAAAGGCGTTTCTGTTTATGACAGCACTTCAGGCAAGGGGGTTTTGCGCCATCTTTACCTGCGCAACACGGGTAACGGCGAATACTGCGTTATGCCCGTAGTGAATACCGAGGACGTTTCATTCCTGCACCCCGTTTGCGAAAAGATAACCGCACTTCACCCCGAAATCAAAAGCTTTTATGCAAATATAAATACCCAAAACACCAACGTGATCTTGGGTAAAAAGTGCTTGCTGTT
>JAGCNA010000146.1 GCA_017646185.1 Clostridia bacterium | reverse complement strand
GGAAAGGAGAGATGTTATATGAAAAAAACGTTTTTGATCTTTGCATTGATATTTGCAGTTTTGTTTTGCGGATGCGTACCCGACACGCCTGTGGAAAACTCTTCCACAGCACCTATAAGCGGAGATGAATCATCACCGCAAAACGAGGAATCTACGTTGCCGCCACCCGACCCCGATGATGAGAACATAGTGTTTTTTACCGATGCCGAGGGTGAGATCGAAAGCTATTACTGCCTGACGGACGAAGAAATAAACGTTTTGTCCGATTATCTTGAAAACGGCACTCGGTATGATATGCACACTATAGATATAGTGGAGCCCGATATTGACGGATATATAATCATAGACGGCGAATGCATAAAGTTTGATTCAAATGCGGGTGATTTTTTCGTGCGCACGTGGCTCATTCACAGTAAAGAAGCCGCCGAGTTTATGAAAGCGTGCAAGGAAAACGCCCTGTATTATGACGAAACCATGCGAATTCTCGAACCCGATGACGAGGGCGTGTTGTTTTTCTATGGAGAAGACAGTTATATAGAAAAATACTATGCCTTGACCGAGAATGAACACGAAGCCCTTTTGGATCTCCTTAAAAATTCGGAGTGGACACAGACAAAACAAATGTCGGGCAACATAGATACGTGGCGGGAAAGCGTATCTGCGCTCATACCCGCAGACGGATATATAATTATCGAAGGTATCCGTGTGGAGTTTTTCTTGAAAACCAATACGTTTTCCGTAAGATGGTATGACACCGAAAACCAATCTGCAGCCGAAATTGTGAGTATCCGGAAGGAAAACGCCGTCCCCTTTGAAGGCGACGAGCCCATGCCCGACCTCAAAGACGAGGGAATAGTGTTTTTTAACGACGATGAGGGCGAGATAGAAAGTTATTACCGAATCCCCCGCGAAGAATTATTTACGCTTATAGAACATTTTGAAAACGGGGAACGGAGAATTATCAGTTTTTACGAAATGATTTTTATCAAGCCTTTTGACGGATATATGTATATGGGCCGCATAATGCTTGATTTTTATTTGGATTCCGGCGATTTTTACACGGGATCATATCACATACACAGCGAAGAAGCCGCAGAGCTAATAAAGGAATGGAAAGAAAAATCTGTTCCGTACATACAATAATATTTATCCCTTTGTAACCTTTTTGCGATTTGCAAAGTATTATTTATGAAATCCGAAAGGAGCAAAACATATGAAAAAAGAGATTGTGAGTTTTCTTTGCGGAATTTTTATTATTATGGGTGTAATTTGCGGTTGCACAGCAGAGAAGAACCCTGAGGTATCCGCAGAGGTTTCCGAACCGACAGACGATACCCTTGAGGTAATCACTTGGGTGGATTGCCTTAGCGACTTCACAGAACTTGAAAAATACGCATCCTCTCCCGCAGAGTACGTTTTGCCAGAATATCCCGATGTTACCTTTGTTTTTGACGGGAAACTCAAAGCCGCGTATAAAGACGGCGGCAGTGAAGAGCTTCCCCTCGGTTCACCCCGCAATATTATATTTGCAGATCTCACCGGCGACGGAATACGGGACGTTTGCGTTACCGTTTTTGAAAGCTTGACACTGCCTCCGGAGATATTGGCTATGTGTATGGGATATAAAATAAGAGTATACGATCCGGTTACAAAAACGTGCGGTACGGCGGAAAATACGCAAACAGAAAGAGGAAGTATTATTTTCCGTGTAGAAAACGGGGAGCTTTACGCTGTGTCCTACGGCGATGCGCATGATACGGCGAAGTTTTACACAGACCTGCGCTTTGATACCGAAAACGGAACGATCGGTATGGACGCCGCCGACCCCGAACAACAGACAAAGGTAAATCTTGTCTGTTCGCCCGTGGTGACTTCACGGTGTATTTATACCTATAACGAAGATCATACGAGCATAAAAACCTACCGTTTACTTACCGATGAGCTGATAGACCGTATGGAAGCGATATCCGCAGATATTACTTGGAAAGAGATAAACCCCGTTATATGGAGTTTTACAGACCGTGTTTTGATATTCCCGCTTTATGAAGTTCATTTTGAGGATTGCGTGCTGCACGTACTTCCCGGCGGCAGTGTTGCGGTTTTGTTTTCCGATATAGAATACTACGCCGAAGAAGGCGGGGAAACGCTTGCGGATTATATTACCACTCTTAACGAAGACGCCCTGCCGTACAAATAATGACCGTATAATCACCACATACAAAAAACCGCAGATATTATCTGCGGTTTTTGTAGTTTTACTGTTTTTCGCCGTGGGCTTTTTCAAGTTGCTTTATGAAATCCAAGAGCGCGGGGCTGTCAATTTTGTGTGTTTTGAGGCTACTATCGCCGGAGTGCCGAAGTTCAAAAACCGTGCTCTGCGCATCGTGGATGCTAAGGCTCTCGCCGTTTTTATAGTATATACGCACGCCGTGCGAGGGAGTGGTACCTCCGTCCCTTTTGCCCAAATATTCTGAATCGTAGTAAATATCCGAGAATACGTTGATCTCGTCTTCGGTCAGCTCATAGGAAAAGGACGGGTAAGTCCAGACCTCTATTTTTTCTACAGCCAACATATTAATAACGGGTTTCGATAAGTAGCGCCATATTGCAACCCCTGCCGCGGCGAGGCATGCGAGGATACCGCAGGCAACGATGATCTGAGTCGTTTTTTTGTTCATACGTATCACATCCGTTAATCTTTTGAAATGCCGTAATATCCGCCGTCGTAGCCTTCCATGTAGCCGGTGTTATATCCGTCGGAGTATAGCGTGCCGTCATAAAAATATTCCGGTGTGGTGTAATCGTAATCGTTTGCGGCATCGTTAACGCCGGCCTTGTGCCCTTCCTCATAGCCCTTGTTGTAGCCTTCGGTGTAG
>JAGCNA010000145.1 GCA_017646185.1 Clostridia bacterium | reverse complement strand
CTCATCCAAAGCAGGGTAAAAGGATCTTTTGCCCTCCTCCGTAAGTCCTGCATACGCCTTTTCCAAAAGGGATTTTGTGGTGCGGGATGCAAACTCATAGTCTGCCACGTGGGGTGAACCGTAATAAATACATTCTTTAATATCTTCGGGAGTAACGTACCCGTCCTCGCACAGCATATCGGGGGAAATATACAGCATATTTCCGCCAAACGCGGAAGGAGAAGCATAAGGACAATCCCCCGGCCCTACGGGATTAAAGGGAAGCACCTGCCAACGGGAAAATCCCATGCTTTTAAGAAAATGGGCAAAAGCCACCGCCTCTGCGCCGAATTTTCCTATTCCGTATCTGCCGGGAAGGGAGGAGATATTTAATAGAACTCCGCTTTCTCTGTTGATCATAATACACCTTGAATAAAACTAGGAACTAGGAACGATGAACGAGGAACGACCCACCCCAAAAACGCATAGCGTTTTCGGGGAACCCCGGGATGGAAACTTTTTTCGCGTTTTGCGCGAAAAAAGCTACCTAAGTTCATAGTTCATAGTTCACAGTTCATCGTTAATTTATGCGCAAACTTTAAACTTGTTTCCATACACCTTTTTAAACCATTCCTTATCCGGCAGGGTTTCTGCAAGGGGGACGAGGAACGTGGCTTTATTTGCGGTGGAAACGGCGTATCCGCCTCTTATATAGTATATACACTTTATATCGTTTTTACCGTATTTTTCGGTAATTTCTCCTGCGGAGATGGTAAATGTACCGTTTTTGGTAAAGGATGCGGTGTAAACCGTAAGGGTTTTTCCGTAAACCAGCTTATAACGGCTTTTAATATACTTTTTCTGCACAAAGGGTACCATTACGGTAACCAATACGATCGCGCCTCCCAAAAAGGTAATGCGCATATCCTTGTATAAAAGTCCCACAAGGGCTGTAAGCAAGCCTGCCACGGTAACCGCAACCAAGCCGATAGTGCGGGCAAGGCGGTAGTTTTTCATACGGAACAAGGAAAAATAGCAATATTCCGCAAAAAGAGCAGGGCTTATTCTGTAAGTAACGCTTCTGTCTGTCATTCTTCTGTTAACACCTCAAACTTATATCCTACGCCCCAAACGGTTTTAAGCACCCATTTTTCGGATGCGCCCTCAAGCTTTTCACGCAGACGCTTAATGTGCACGTCCACGGTGCGGCTGTCGCCAAGATAATCAAATCCCCACACCTTGTCAAGGAGCTGATCTCTGGTAAACACACGGTTGTAGTTTGCCGCAAGGAAGTAAAGCAGCTCTAATTCCTTGGGAGGCAGGTCAACGCTCTTTCCTTTTATCTTAAGCTCGTATTTCTGGCGGGATATTTCGATATTATCAAAGCGCAGGTTTTCCCCGTCGGAAGAATCACGGTTCACATATCTGCGCAATACCGCTTTGATACGGGCAAAAACCTCCTTCATATCAAGGGGTTTAACAATAAAATCGTCTGCGCCCAGCTCAAGACCCAGCACTTTATCAATAGTTTCGCCCTTTGCGGTTATCATAATAATGGGGCGGGAGGATTGCTCGCGTATCTCACGGCATACCTGCCAACCGTCCTTAACGGGCATCATAATATCAAGCAGAACCATATCGGGCTCATAAGCGCGGAAGAGATTTATACCTGTCTGACCGTCGTTTGCGGTGCGAACCTCGTATCCTTCACGCTCCAGATACATTCTCAACAGCTCGCAAATGTTATTATCATCGTCTATAACCAATACTTTTGTCATAAGTTGTTTACCTCCGTTTTTAATATATTTTTAAACGGCAGTTTACCGTTCGTCTGCATTTTAGCATATATTCACGGTTTTGTCAACAAGTGTTATAAATTTTGTTTAAATTTTGCGAATAGAATTTATGTATCAAAGTTTATAACGATGAACTATGAACGAGGAACGATAAACTTCGGAAGCTTTTTGCACAGCCGTGCAAAAAGCAACCATAGTTCATAGTTCACAGTTCATAGTTCAAAAAAATCCGTGGAGTTTTCCACGGATT
>JAGCNA010000014.1 GCA_017646185.1 Clostridia bacterium | reverse complement strand
GAAGATACTATCGAAAACTTCAGAGATTAATCTACTCACACTATTTTAAGTTGTTTTTACCCGCGGCGGGTGTTTTTCCCGCCGCGCGGTTTTTGTCGGGGTCCCCGAGAAGCCGCAAGGCTTCTTGGGGTGATTATTAGCTCCCTCAAGAACCCGGGGTTTCTCGGGTTGGTTTAAAAAACTGTTTATCTATATAGTATAGAAAAACCGAAAAAGGTTGTAATTTCCGTAAATTAATTTTTGTTATATAAATAATTTTTGAAAAACCCGGAGGCAAAAAAATGAAAAAACTTTTGGTTTTGTTCCTTTGTCTGCTCATGGCAGGTTCCTGCTTGCTGGTTTCCTGCAATGACAACACACAGAACACAAGCAAATCCGACGTAAGCGAAAACGAAAACAACATAGATGGCTACGATCCCGAATCCGGCCGTTACGTAGCAAATCTTCCCGCTTTTGAGTGGAACGTAAATGATAGCGTTTACGCTACCTTTGACGTTGCTGTAACCAGCAACGAAGAACAGAGCACTTATTTCTCCGAGGATATCGGATTTGATAAGTACGCTACTACCGATGCAGTTATTAACGAAGCGGTAAGAGAGCGTAACAACCTCGTTACCGAGCTTACCGGAGTAGTTATCAACCCCATATACGTTAAAAACGTAGCTACCGCAGTGCAGGATGATATTGCAGGCGGCTTGGGTAACTACGATATGGCAATGCCCTTCCTTTCCGGTGCGGTAACCCTCGCTCAGGAAGGTCAGATCCATGCGCTTAACAGCGAAAAGCTTGCTCCTTACATAGACCTTACCATGCCTTGGTGGTCTCAGGGTGCAAACGAAGCATTCTCTATTTCCGAACAGCTTTATTTCTCCACCGGTGATATCACCATAATGTCCAAGATATCTACCCGTGCTCTCGTTTTCAATAAGGAAATGTATGCTACCCTTTTCCCCGGTGAAAAGTCCCTTTACGAAATGGTTGAAGAAGGCGTTTGGACCTATGATAAAATGCTGGAAATGTGCAAAAAGGCAACCGTTGAAAACGGCGACGGCAAGTGGGATTATAACGATACCTGGGGTCTGGTAAGCGAAACCTCCGATCCTTATAACTTCTATTCCGCAGCAGGCGAATCTCTTGCAAATAAAGATGCAGATGACCTGCCTTACCTCACTTTTGAAGGCACCCGTTCCGTAAGCGTTGCTCAGCGTCTGCTTGAAGAATATGCAAAGAAAAACACCTGGCACATTTCCTCCAACAGACTGGGCGTTGATTACGGCGTTCCCTCTTCCGATATCTGGGTAGTTTCTCTGGATATCTTCGGTGAAGGCAGAGCGTTGTTCCGTTGCAGCGTATTCTCCGCTATAAAGAAGCTCCGTAACTATGACGACGGTATCGAATTCGGTATCATCCCTCTTCCCAAGTTTGATGCAGAGCAGGAAAACTACTATACTCCCTCCGGCGCAGGCACCTACGTTGTAGTAATCCCCAATTCCGCAAAGGATCCCGAATTTTCTGCATATATGACCGAGCTTATCGCTTGCGAAGCAAAGAATTACCTTACTCCCGCATACTACGAAACCACTCTTAAATCCCGTGATGCACGTGATGACGAATCCGAAAAGATGCTGGATGAATACATCTTCTCCAACCTTAAGTTTGACGTAGGCTCCTTCTACAATTTCGGCGGAATCGGCTCTATGATGCAGACTCTCGCTCTTAATGGCAAGACAGACTTGGTTTCCACCTTTGAAAGCATCAAGGCTGAGGCAGAAAACGCTATCGAAGATACTATAGAAAACTACCGCAATTAATTATGGCTTTTCTTCCTATAACGAAAGAGGAAGCATTGGCAAACGGTATAACCGAATTTGATTTTGTTATCGTGACGGGTGATGCCTATGTGGATCACCCGTCCTTCGGTACAGCGGTTATCGGCAGGGTGCTGGAAGCGGAAGGATATTCCGTTGCGGTAATT
>JAGCNA010000144.1 GCA_017646185.1 Clostridia bacterium | reverse complement strand
TCCCTCGTATCTTTCGGGACGGGGAGTATCACGCAAAAGCTTAAGCTTTGCGGTAATATAATTTTCCGCCTCTTTATATTCTTTTAAATATACGTATTCCTCTTCGGTGCGTACAAAATCCCCTTTTTCGCACAGTCTGCCAATGGCGGCAGCAATCAAAACGGGCTGTACTCTTAGCGCCTGCGCCGTTTTTGCAACCAACTCTTTTTCGGGCAGACAGCAATGTCCTCCCGAATACGCGGCGGCGGAAAGAACGTATTCTGCCCCTGCCTCCAGCCTTTCGGGACTGTCCGAGGGAAAGCCCAGCTGTTGTGCCACCGTGTCCGCTTTTTCAAAGCCTATTCCCTCAATATCACCGATCAGGCGGTAAGGGTCTTTTTCTATAATGGTGGTGGCGGCGGCACCGTATCTCCGGTATATCCTTGCGGAAATCGAAGGCCCGAAAAATCTGGAGCAAAACAGCATAACGCTTCTCATACCAAACTGCGCCGCATAGCTTTCCGCAATATCCTGCGCTCTTTTCGGGGAAATTCCTTTAATATCGCACAGCCACTTGGGGTTGTTTTCCATAACGTCAAAGGTATCTGCCCCAAAGGCTTCCACAATTCTGGCGGCGGTTACGGGGCCGATACCCTTTACCGCACCGGATGAAAGATATTTATATATAGCCTCCGTATCCGTGGGAAGCTTTTTTTCAAAATACTCCACCTTCAACTGTCTTCCGAAGGTGGCGTGAACCTGCCATACGCCCTGGGCTTTTATGCTCTCTCCCTCGTTAAGATAGGGCATAATCCCCACCAAGGTGATAAGCTCTCCTCCGCAGGCGCATTCGCATACGGTGTAGCCGTTATCTTCGTTTGTAAAGACAATATTTTCAACCACGCCCTCCAGCGTTACCTGCTCCAAAGCTTTTCACCCCTTTTTATATATTTTTCCGTATTCTTCCGACATACGCTTCAAAATTTCTTCTTTGTCTGCGGCGGTACGGCATATAATAACCTTACTGCCCCGCAAGGAACTGTCATACAGCTTTTCTCTTACCGTCTGCTCGGTATCCTCCTCTGCGGGAATGTATATTTCGGTAACCTCCGTGCGCTTTTTTTCAAAGGCTATTGCCATTACAAAACACACTCCGATACACACCAGAAAGGCTGTAAGAATTTCCATATATTACTTCACCTCCAATTATAAAATAAAGTGGGTATCTTTTCAAGTAAAATTATTATTTTTTACTTTACTTTTTTACATTATAATGTTAAAATAAACTGAATAATACTGTGAGGAATATAATGAGCAAAATTTCACTTACTCCGGATAAGATGTTTAATAATATATACGAGATAACTCCAGCCCTTTTAAAAGAAGACGGCATAACCACCGTTATCTTTGATGTGGATAATACCATCGCTCCCTACAGCGTGGCGGACCCTACAAAGGAAATGTCGGAATACCTGTTTTCTCTGCGTGATAACGGCATAAACGTGGCGTTCGCTTCCAATAACGATGGAAAGCGGGTAGAAAAGTTTAACCGCACCTTGGGATTTTTTACCATAAGCAAGGCAAAGAAGCCCTCCCGCCGTGCGGTGCGCAAAATTATGCGCAAGTTCGGCGCATCAAAAGAGCAGACTCTGGTTATCGGCGACCAGCTCTTTACAGACTGCCTTTGCGCCCACAGATCGGGCGTGCGGGCTTATATAGTGGAGCCTATCGACCGTAAGGACGAGGGATGGTTTGTAAAGGTAAAGCGTATTTTCGAAAAACCCCATATCCGTCACTTCAAAAGGAGGAAGGCTTAATGAGCGCACTTTTCGGTCCCGGCGGCAATTGCGAAGAATTTGCGAAAAGCGGTCTTAAAGGCTCTCTTTACGCTCCTCAGTGGGTAAAGGATTACGGGCTGGATGCTTATGAATACGAAGCAGGCAGAGGTATACACGCATCTCCCTCCCTGCTTGCCGAAATGGGTGAAAACGCAAAAAGGCTGGGCGTAAATATGTCCTTCCACACCCCTTATTTTATATCCCTTTCTTCTGTGGAAAAGGAAAAGCGTGTAAAAAGCGTGGGCTACATAATGGAATCTGCCGCCGCAAGCGAGCTTTTGGGTGCATCCGTTATGGTGGTGCATTGCGGCTCCTGCGCAAAGATAACAAGAGAGCAGGCAATGGAATACGCTTCCGAAACCCTGCTTATGGCAGACAAAGCCTTAAAAGAATCCGGCTTTAAAGTAAAATTGGGTATAGAGACCATGGGCAAAATAAACCAGCTCGGCACTCTTGATGAGGTGCTCACCCTCTGCACCCTTTCGGAAAATTTTGTGCCCGTGGTGGATTTCGGCCATTTAAACGCAAGAACTCTGGGCAGTATAAAGACAGAGGCGGATTACGAGTATATTTTTGACGAAATCTCCCGCCGTCTGGGAAAAGAATATACAGACACCCTGCATTGCCATTTTTCCAAGATCGAATATACGGGTATGGGTGAGAAAAAGCATCTCACCTTTGAGGATGAGCTTTACGGTCCTTCTCCGGAAGCTTTGGCGCAGGTAATCGCAAGAAAGGGGCTTTCTCCCACCATCATCTGCGAATCTGCGGGAACTCAGTCTTATGACGCAAAAATTTTAAAAAATGAGTATGAGAAAGCGAAAAATAATTAAATTTATAAAAAATCTGTTTCTTACCGCACTTTTTATAGGCGGCTTGTGTACGCTTTTTGTTTCCGTTTGCAACCTTACCGTAATTTGGGGTTCCCAAAAAAAGGTAAACACGCAAGACGTTCCCAAGTGCGATGCGAGTGTTATCCTCGGCGCAATGGTGCGGGGCGATACCCCCTCTGCCATTTTAAAAGCCAGATTGGATAAAGGGTGCGAACTTTACTTCAGCGGTGTAGCAGACAGAATTATAATGTCCGGCGACCACGGCAGAACGGATTATGACGAAGTAAACGCCATGAAAGCCTACGCCGTTTCCAAGGGCGTGCCGGAGGAACACATTTTTACCGACCACGCAGGGTTTGATACCTATGATTCTATGTACAGAGCAAAGGAAATATTTCTTTGCGAAAAGGTAGTGGTGGTAACCCAGGCGTTTCATATCAACCGTGCAGTTTTTCTGGGCAACACCCTTGGGCTTGAAACTTACGGTGTAACCTGCAGTGAAGAAAACTACCGACCCACACTTTTCACCACCCACGTGCGTGAGCCTATGGCAAGAGTAAAGGCGGTTTTCAACGCCGTGTTCAAGCCAAAACCCAAATATCTGGGCGATAGTATTCCCATTTTCGGAGAAGCCTCCGCAAGCTGGGATTAAAGGAGTATATTTATGAAATTTCACAAGATAACAGTTCACGCATCTTCCTTGGGCGTGGAATTCATACAGGGAGTTTTGATGGGGGCAGAAGCGGAATGCTTCGAAATTATCGACCCTACCGACCTTCAGGAGCTTTTGGATACCCAGTACGTTCCCTTTGATTACGTTGACGATGCTTTGCTTGAAACCAAGGACGATGAGCCTATGGTAAGAGTATATCTGGCAGATAACAGTCAGGGCAGAGAGAAAATGGAGTTTATCCTTGAAGGAATAGAAGCGCTCCGTAACGAAACGGAATTCGACCTCGGCTCTTTAAAAACCGAAATAAGCGAAACCGACGACAGCGAATGGGCAGACAACTGGAAGGAATTTTTCCATCCTCTGCCTATCGGAAATTCCTTTGTGGTAAAGCCTACCTGGGAGGATTGGGAAGGGGAGGACCGTATCGTTCTGGAAATAGATCCCGAATCATCTTTCGGAAGCGGTCAGCACGAAACCACCTCTCTGTGTCTTGAGGCGCTGGAGGATATCTCTCTTGAAGGCGTAAGCGTTCTGGATATGGGCTGCGGAAGCGGTATTCTGGGTATCGGAGCTCTGCTTTTGGGCGCAAAGGACGTTCTGGCTGTGGATATTGATAAAAACGCAGTTGATATCGCCGTTAAAAACGCAAACCTTAATAAAGTGGAAAACTTTGAAGGGCTGTGCGGAAACACTCTTGCAGACCAAGGTGTGTACGAAAAGGTTACCTCCAAAAAGTACGGAGTTATTCTTGCAAATATAGTGGCAGACGTTATTATCGCCATGGCACCCACCTTCAAAAAGGTGCTTGAGGACGATGGAATACTTATCTGCAGCGGAATTATATCCCCCAGAAAGGGCGAGGTTTTGACTTCACTTGCAGAAAACGGCTTTGCTCTTACGGGCATCGGCGAAAAAAATGATTGGGTTGCAATAACATGTACCAAAGCATAGAAAAAGAAATGCGGGAGCTTGAAAAAGCTCTTGAATACCATTCGAAAAAGTATTACGAAGAGGACAGCCCCGAAATTTCCGATTACGAATACGACGCAATGTTTGACCGTCTTAAGAAATTGGAAGAGCAGTATCCCGAATACGCTTCCCCCGTTTCCATGACCCACCGTGTAGGCGGTGCCGTGGCGGAAAGATTTGAAAAGGTGCGCCACAACGTATCTCTCGGCTCTCTTACCGATGTATTTTCTCCGGAGGAGGTTACTGCCTTTTGCAGTAAGGTAAAGGGGCAGTTTTCGGATGTGGAGTTCGTTACCGAAGCAAAGATAGACGGACTTTCCGTTGCCCTTACCTATGAAGATGGCGTGTTCGTTCTGGGCGCAACCAGAGGGGACGGAGAATACGGGGAAGACGTTACCGCAAACCTTAAAACGGTGCGCAATATTCCTCTTAAACTGAATACGGATACTCCTCCCGCAAGGCTTGTCGTCCGCGGCGAGGTGTATATGCCCAAAAGCGTGTTTGCCGAGCTTAACCGTGTCCGCGAGGAGGAGGGACAGCCTCCCTTTGCAAACCCCAGAAATGCCGCCGCAGGCTCCTTGCGCCAGCTTGACAGCCGTGTGTGCGCTTCCAGAAAATTGGATATTTTTGTGTTTAATCTTCAGGAATGCTCGGAAGAGGTACCGAACAACCACAAGGATATTCTTGATATGCTGGAGGAATACGGATTTACCGTTTCTCCTTACCGCGTGGTATGCAACACGGCGGAAGGTGTAAGAACGGTCATTGACGAGATCGGCGAAAAACGCTCATCCCTGCCCTTTGATATCGACGGTGCGGTGGTAAAGGTAAATTCACTTGCTCTGCGTGAGGAAATGGGGCAGACCGCATCCGTACCCAGATGGGCGGTTGCATATAAATATCCTCCCGAAACCGCATCCACCGTTTTGCGTGATATAGTTATTCAGGTGGGCAGAACGGGAGTGCTTACCCCCAAGGCAATTTTCGATACGGTGCGCCTTGCGGGAACAAACGTA
>JAGCNA010000143.1 GCA_017646185.1 Clostridia bacterium | reverse complement strand
CCCCTTACCGCAGGAAGCGATAACCACACTGCCCACAGACAAAAAAGAATTTTCGGTATGGATTTTTACGAGTGCCCCAAAACGGAAAAAGAGCTTGCCGAACTTTTATTTGCGGGAAAATACGATATTAAGACGGAGTAAAAAATGTTAAAACGATTTGCGGCATATTACAAGCCCCATAAAAAGCTTTTCTTGCTTGATATGGCGGCGGCTTTCCTTATATCCATGTGCGATTTGTTCTATCCCATGATAACCCGTAATATTATAAATATCTACGTGCCCCAAAAGATGCTTAACCATCTGCTTATCTGGGCGGCGGTTATTTTGGGAATATACCTTATAAAGTGCGGGCTGAACTATTTTATACAGTACAAGGGCCACGTGCTGGGCGTACGGATTCAGGGCGATATGCGCAGGGATATGTTCCACCACCTGCAAAAATTACCCTTTGCGTTTTTTGACGAAAACAAGACCGGCGTTATTATGTCCCGTCTGATGAACGATCTTTTTGATATTTCCGAGCTTGCCCACCACGGACCGGAAAATCTGTTTATATCCACCATTTCACTTATCGGTGCGTTTGTAATGCTTTCCACCATAAACGTGTGGCTGGCGCTGCTGCTGTTTTTGCTCATTCCTCCCGTGGTTTTCTTTGCGGTTAAGACAAGAAAAATGATGCAGGACGCTTTTAAAGAATCCCGTACCCGTGTGGCAGAGGTAAACGCAAACGTGGAAACTTCGGTTTCCGGTATCCGAGTTTCCCGCGCTTACACATCGGAAAGCCACGAAAACGCAAAGTTTGACGAAGCCAACGAAAGCTTTAAAAAGGTGCGTGGCAAGGCATACCGCGCTATGGGTATTTTCCATTCGGGAATGACCCTGCTTACGGATATTATGTACCTTGCGGTGCTTGCCGCAGGCGGTTTGTTCTTTTACTACGGCAAAATAGACGGCGGCGATTTTGCGGCGTTTATTCTTTACACCACCTCATTTATACGCCCCATTAACAATCTGGTTATGATCTTTGAGCAGATACAAAACGGTATGACCGGCTTTACCAGATTTGTGGAGATTATGGAAGTAAAGCCCGAAGAAGAAACGGGTGTGACCGACCCCGGCGTGCTTAAAGGGGATATTCGGTTTGAAAACGTTTCATTCCATTACGGCGAGGATGAGGACAGCAAAAATATTATTGACGGGCTTGACCTGCACATCCCCGCAGGGCGCACCGTGGCGCTGGTTGGTCCTTCCGGCGGAGGAAAGACAACGCTTTGCCATCTTATTCCCCGTTTTTATGAAACGGTTTCGGGAAGCATTTCTGTTGACGGTATGGATATTAAGGATATTTCCCGTTACGGACTTCGCAGAAATATAGGTATGGTGGCGCAGGACGTATTTTTGTTTGGCGGAACCATAAAAGAAAATATTGCCTACGGTAATCTTGACGCTACCGACGAAGAGATCGAAGAGGCGGCAAAGAGAGCAAATATTCACGATTATATTATGACTCTTGAAAACGGCTACGATACTCAGGTAGGTGAAAGAGGCGTAAAGCTTTCCGGCGGACAAAAGCAAAGAATATCCATTGCCCGAGTTTTTCTTAAAAATCCCCCTATACTTATTCTCGACGAAGCTACAAGTGCTTTGGATAACGCCACGGAAATGCTGATACAGCAATCCCTTGAACAGCTTGCCAAGGGCAGGACAACCCTTGTGGTTGCTCACAGACTTTCCACCATAAAGAATGCGGATGAGATCATCGTGCTGACAGCAGACGGTATTGCCGAAAGAGGCAACCACGAGCAGCTTATTGAAAAAGACGGGATCTACGCAGGACTTTACAAATACCAGTTCAGACAATGATAACCGTAAACGAATATTACAAAAAGCTGTTTGGAGAAAAGGTATACAAAATATCCCTTGCGGGAGGACACACCTGCCCCAACCGTGACGGAACAAAGGGGTTTGGCGGATGTATTTTCTGCTCCCAAACGGGAAGCGGGGATTTTGTTCCACACCCTTCCCTGCCCATAAACGAGCAGATAGACCTTGCCACCCAGAAGGTAAAAAACAAGGGCGCAAAAAAATATATTGCATATTTTCAAAGCTTTACCGCAACCTACCTGCCTTCGGAGGTCTTGCGTGAAAAACTTAACTGCGCCTACGGGAGAGAGGACGTTGTGGGAGTATCTATCGCCACACGGCCCGATTGCCTGCCCGATGATATTCTGGATATGCTGGAAGCGTATTCCCGTATAAAGCCCACTTGGGTGGAATTGGGATTGCAGACGGCAAACGACAAAACGGCTTTATATATTAACCGCTGTTACCCCACGCAGGTCTATATCGATGCGGCACGGGAGCTTGTAAAAAGAAATATTCCCTTTGTTACCCATATTATTTTGGGGCTTCCCGGTGAAACGGAAGAGGATATGATAAACACCGTAAAAACGGCTGTGGAATGTAAAACTCAGGGAATAAAGCTGCAGCTGCTTCAGATACTTTCCGATTCTCCTTTAAAAGAGGAATACCTTAAAGGAAACGTGCGCCCCATGGAAGAGGACGAATATTATTCTCTGTTAAGAAAGCTTCTTTCCCTTCTGCCCGAGGACACGGTTATCCACCGCCTTACGGGGGACGGAAGCAAAAAGACCCTGCTTGCCCCTCTCTGGTGCGGAGACAAAAAAAGAGCGATCAATAAAATAAACGCTCTGTTAAATCACCCCTAAAATCATTCCAATAACAACAAAAAGCCACGATTTCTCGTGGCTTTTATTGTGTTTTTTATTTATTGTATTCTTCAAAAACTGTATAATCTTCTACAAGCTGGAGTTCGTCAAGCACGAACTTGGTGCCGCTTGCGGTGGAGCCTGCGTAGTTCCAGAACATATACACGCCTGCTATTTCGTTAAAGGGATACGCTTCCCCGCCGGTGCCCGAGCCGGAGCCGGTGCCGTAGCGGTATGTGAAGTCCTTTACGGGGAACGCCATCCAGCCCTTGAAGCCCTTTACGGAGGAGGACTGCTCCAGACCGAAGCATCCGTCTGCGCCGTGCTTATATTCTACCCATTCGGTACTGCCCTCTGCAAGGTAATAGAAGAACAGATCGGGCGCATAGTCGCTTTCATCGGTGGTATACAGATCGCCGGTGGGAGAAACCAGACCGAAGTTTGCTTTGCGGAATTCCACGTCGGTAAAATCTACCCACACACGGAGATATGCGGTAGAGGGGAAGGAAGCGGTGTTTTTATTTTCCTCGGTAGCAAAGATGTACAATCCCTGATTATCTCTGCCATCGCTCCAAACGGAAAGGGCGTTGGAGCCTTGATAACCGTTCTGAGTAAGCTCAAAGCGGCTGTTTGCATCCAATTCCGCAGAGTTCCAGGTGCCAACGTAAATATCGCCGTTTACCTTGCCGCCGTATGCAAAGCTGTTTTCGGAAGCAGTGAGCTTTTCCGCAGAATCAAAGTTTGTGAAGGTGCCTGTAAAGTTTACATCGTTTTCGGAAACGTAATCCGCTACCTCTTTTGCATCGGTGGTGAAGGATGCGGAGATACACTCGCCCTTTTTGCCGAATACGTCAACGGGATATACCTCTACCGTATATTCGGTTTCGGAAGCAAGTCCGGAAAGGTTAAAGGTGAGCGTTTCGGGCATGGGCTCGAAATAATATTCGGAGAAATAGTTGAATTCCTTTTTCTCGCCTTCCTTGGGAGTGCAGACTATGTTATAGCTGTATACGCAATCGTCATCCGTTGCCTGAGGGAAGGTTATCTCTGCAGACATAGAAGTAACGGTGCCTACGGTTACAGCCGCATCCCCTGCAAATACGGGTGCTGCGCTCTTGTCTGCGCGGTTTTCCTTGGTATACGCCCACGTGGATTTATCCTTAAGATCGTTAATTTCGTAAACGAGCTGCTCTTTACCGTCTGCGGTTTTAAAGAAATCGTCTGTAAGCAGGTTGTAAGGAAGCACGCGGACACGGTTATCCACAGAAACCTCTACGATATAATACTGTCCCGCCTTGTCTGCTCCGGGAGGAACGGTGCCGTAGGTCATACCCGTGGTCATTTCAAAATAAGACAAAGTTCCCGTGCCGAAAAGGGTGTAATCCTTCTGGAAGCAAGAGGTGGGGTTGTTTATGGGGCCGTGGGAGTGGCCGGAGAAATTGATAACCTGAGAATATTTGGAATAGGCATCGTTAAGCTCTTTTGAATGCATGGAATACCATTCTGCGCTTACGTACACCGTATCCTTTATATGGTGGTGCTGGAAGGTGATTATGGGCTTTTCGGGATCGTCCTCTGCGGCAGAGGCAAGAGCGTTTTCAAGCCACTGAATATCTGCGGAATAATCACCTTCACCGTATGTAGAAACGCCGATAAAGTGATATCCGTTTATGACCAGATGCTTGTTATCCTCTGCATCCATATTTTCCTTGTAGTTCTTTTCGCCTACGGAAAGATCGTCAAGATTGCAGTAATATTCGTGGTTGCCCATTACGGTGATAAGCTGGGTTTCTTCCTTGATATTATCGCTTACAACCTTTTTCCACGCCTCAAATTCATAGGGCTGACCGTAATTGGTAAGGTCGCCTGCCACAACCAAAGCGTCTACCTTTTTGTAATCCTGCGTCTGCGCATAAGCGTAAGCGGAGGTGAGCAGTTTTCCCAGACGGACAGCAGACGTGTCCGTAGTGGCGGAAACGTGGGTATCCGACGTAACGAGGAAGCGAAGCGCTGTCTCGAATTCCCCGTATTCGGTAACGGGTGTGCTGTTTTCTGCAGAGGAGGATTCGTTGCCTGCACCGGTGCAAGCGGAGAAAATACAAGTGAGTGCCAACATAATTGCAATTACCACATTTCTTTTCATTTTTTACCTCTTAAGTTTATTTTTTAATTACAAAATAAAACTTGTCTTCTTTAAGTTTTTCCACAGCCGCCTCTCTTAAAGCGGAAGCAGAAATAAGGGT
>JAGCNA010000142.1 GCA_017646185.1 Clostridia bacterium | reverse complement strand
TGAAATAGAGATAGACACCTTTGAGCAAAGTAAGCAGACCTTTGAAATGTACAGAGAATATCTTAACGCAGGGTTTGAGCACGGCTTTATAAATTCGGTAAATGCATACTACCAAGGAGCTATTCCCGGAGCGTATATCAGCTTTGAAAACAGCGGCAGCCCCTATAGAGCCACCATGTTTGAAGAATCGATAAAATACATTACCGGCACTATGGAAGACGTGTTCGGCAAATCAGAGCAAAAGGATCTTTCTGCTTTTAAGGACATCTCCCTTACCGTGAAAAACGGCGAGAAGATAACCGCAGATCTGGGAGAACTGTATGATATTCTCTGCAGATTTGAGCTTACCCCGCTTTTCGGCACCGTACAGCTTGACCGAAGCGGAAAGCTTTACTATTCCGCAATGAAAGGCTATGCGGGAGAGGATGAAATAAAAATCTCTCTTTACGACGGCGTGGAAACGGTAAAAACAATAACCGTAAAAATAACGGTAACAGAATAACAGATAATATAATAAGACCACCGATATAACCGGTGGTCTTAATTTTATATTTGGTATTATTTTACGTACAACGCATCTATTGCTTTTTGGGCAGACTTGATTTCCGTTTCAAAAAACGGTTTTTCCTTTATCAGGAAAGCGCGGTGCTTCTCAAGGCTTTCCAAAAAACGTTTGTCACCATATAATTCTATAAACTCAAGGTACTGTTTTCCGTATACTTTTTGCGGATTATCTGTAAATAACCGTAAAATATAGTCTGTTCCCTTTTGTTGCTCCCCTTGGGAAAGTTTGGAAAAATCAACAAGCGCGGTATCTGCCGCTCTGCCCATGGATACGCCGTAAGTTTCTGGCGAAAACGCTTTTATAAAAAACTTAAAAGCTTCCGTTGCTTCGTTTGAAGACGTTATCTTTTTGCCTATCTTGGAGCCGTATTTTACTGCGGTTTCGTTGCCGGCGAGGGAATTGCGGATAATGTCCTCGTCAAGTTCCACTACGCCTTTTTTGATAAGCAAAACGATGGTAGACCCGCCGAACTCGAAATAGCCCTTTTCGTCCCCTTTATCAAACACGGTGCTCACTCTGTTGCGAATTCTGCCCACAAGAGTTGCCCCCACCTCTACCTGAATAACGTCGCCGAAATTCTCTGTATGTAAGGTAGTGTAAACGCGGGAGTTGCGCTTGAAATAGTTTCTGCCCAGCCCGTCCACGTGGGAAACGGTGTACAAAACTCCCTTTATCTTGCGGTAGCCTTCACGGGTGCCCTTGTCTATATAGCAATATCTGTGATAATCATCCACCGAAAGACGGAAGATAAGACACATACCGCCGATATATTCTTCACACACGCTGTCTCCGCCCAAAAGCTCGCTCACCGTATAAGGAGCGCCCTTTATGATATAATCCTTTGCCGCGTTTATGGTGAATGCGCGAAGCTTACTGTCGCAAGGGGCAATAAGATGCTCCGGTGCCATATCCACGGGACGGCAGGAGGGCTTTATTTTGCGGGTAAAGAAATCGTTATAGCTTTTAAATTTTTGTTTTTCGTATTCTTCCAGATTGATTCCGTATTTTTTTACAGCCTTGTATGCTTTTCTTCTGGAAAGCGGGCTGTTCATATACGTACCCACCAAGCGGGAGGAATTGCGTCTTGCAGAAATCCAGAGCATAGGTTTACCCAGTCTTCTGCCGTACATAAATTTAAGTAGTTTATCCGGCATAACCGTTGCGGGAACGATATTGCCGTTACGATCGTATATAAGCAAGAGTTTATCCCCTTAAATGCGTTTTAGATATCCTGATATTCTGCGCCGAGAGAAATCATGGTTTCTCTTACCTTTTTGCCGTCTACTTCACGGGCGGGAATGCCTGCATCAATAGCCATAGCAGCGGCGATACCTGCGGCTTCGCCGGAGGAACGTACGGAATGCTGTACACGGAGAGAGGACTGAACGATAAATTCTGCGCCCAAGCATCTGCCGGTAACGAAAAGGTTTTCCAAGCCCTTTACAACGATGGAACGGTAAGGAATATCGTACCAAGGACGAGCCTCGTCTTTTTCGATACCGTCAAAAGAGCAGTTGTGAGCCTTTCCGTGTACGTCGATAGGATAGTTGGACTGGCAGAACATATCCTCAAACTTGCGCTGTGCGAACAGGTCGCGGGCTTCCATAACGTATTCGGTAACGATTTCGCGGCTTTCTCTTATACCTACCATTGCTGCGATTTCTGCAACGTATGCGTTTTCAAAGCCGGGGAAATGCTTTCTGTAGTACATAAGCTGGCGGAAGATAGCCTTTTTACCCTTAAGCTGAGAAATGGTAAGATCATCGGGGTTGGTAGCGTCTATATTTTCAAAGAATTCGGGGCAGTTGAAAGCAAGGCCGTCTCTTCTGCCGGGAATGGTGAATACCTGCCAGTATGCCTTGTCCATAGGCTCAAGCTCGCCGGATGCTATACCTGCATCAAACCATTCGGTAAGTGCCCAGGGCTTGGATGCAACGCCGCCTGCGTACAAGGTGTTGTAAGGATCTTCTTCCTTGCAGTAAGCGCCGATAAGACCTGTACGTTCTGCTTCGCCGCGCAAGAATGCGCCTGCTTTGGGAATATCGATACCGCCCAGTATGTAACGGAGAGACATAGGCTGGTTAATGCCGGTTTCGGGGTTACCCTTGGTATATGCGGCGCCTGCCATTACGCTTACGTCACCGTCACCGGTAGCGTCGATAAACATTTTACCCTTAACAAGCTGTTCGCCTGCTTTGTTTACTATCTTTACTGCGGTAACGGAACCGTTTTCTACTTCTACGTTTGCGATATAGGTGTGGTAAAGAAGGTTTACGCCTGCCTCTACGCACAGCTCTTCAAGAGCCAGACGGAGAACGAGAGGATCGAACATATTGCCCTTTTCGTTACAGCCGGTGTACTTAAGCTGTTTTTCTACCAGCTTTTTCTGGATGTAAGAGCACTGAGGGTCGGTGCGCATGTGGGTATGCATTACGGGAGTAACAAGGCCGTTTGTGGCGGTGCCACCCAAAGAGCCGAACTGCTCTATAACAAGTACCTTTTTGCCCTGCTCTGCTGCTGCGATAGCCGCAAAAGCGCCTGCAGTACCGCCGCCGCATACGACAACGTCTGCTTCCATATAAACGGGATATGCTGTTTTCATAGTAATTACTCCTTTATTTAAGCAATTTTAAAAAGTCTTCTTCGGTTATTACCGGTATTCCCAGTTGTTCGGCTTTGGCTTTTTTACTGCCTGCCTCATCCCCCGCAACCACGAAGGATGTTTTTTTGGATACGCTTCCCGCAGCGGTACCGCCGTAGGATCGTATGAGCGGCTCTATTTCCGAGCGCTTCATTGTGACCATAGTGCCTGTTACGACCACGGTCTTTCCTGCAAGGATATCCCCGTTTTTAACGCTGTTATCTTGTGTTAAAACGCCGTATTCCTGCAGTTTTTGTATAATAAATCTGTTTTTATCCGTTGTGAAAAAGCTTAAAAGCGCATCTGCGGATTCGGGACCGATATCCTTTACGGCGCAGAGCGTTTCTCTGTCTGCGTTCATCAAAGCATCCATATTTCCGAACTCGCTTGCAAGCACGGCTCCCGCTTTTTCGCCTATATGACGTATGCCGAGAGCGTATATAAGACGGGCAAGCCCTGCGGTTTTGGATTTTTCCACAGAATCCAGAATGTTCAAAGCGCTTTTTTCACCCAAGCCTTCGAGGGACGCAAGCTTTTCTTTATCCAGAATGTAAAGATCGGAAATATCCTTTACAAGCCCAGAATCTATTAAAAGTCCTGCCACGCTTTTTCCCACGGTTTCTATATTCATTGCATCTCTGGAAACGAAATGCTCCAATGCTCTGCGAACCTGCGCTTCACAAAAAGCGTTGGTACAGCGGGTGGCGGCAAAGCCTTCTTCCCTTTCCACCGCCGCACCGCACACGGGGCAGGTCTTTGGCATTTCAAAGGGGGAAGCGCCTTCGGGACGGTTTTTAAAATCAACCCCCACAACCTCGGGAATAATATCCCCTGCTTTGCGGACGAATACCGTATCCCCCACACGAATATCCTTTTCGCGAATATAATCTATATTATGAAGGGTGGCTTGGGTAACGTTTGTGCCTGCAAGACGGACGGTATCAAAAACCGCTTTGGGTGTGAGCACACCCGTTCTGCCAACCTGAATAATAATATCACGCAAAACGGTCTGCGCCGTCTCGGGCGGATATTTGTACGCTACAGCCCAGCGGGGCACGGAGGCGGTCTCACCCATAGCCTCACGCAGCTCAAGAGAATTCACC
>JAGCNA010000141.1 GCA_017646185.1 Clostridia bacterium | reverse complement strand
CTGATATACGCTCCGGGAATAGCTCCTTGGTAGTATGCATTTACCGAATTTATAAAGCCGTGCTCAAACCCTGCGTTAAGATATTCTCTGTACATTTCAAAGGTCTGCTTACTTTGCTCAAAGGTGTCTATCTCTATTTCAATTCCCACGCCGTAAAGCTTTGCCAGCTGTGAAATGGTGTAAAGCCTGTTGGGGTCGGTAGGGTCAAACATACGGTTGGGCTGCCAGCAGGTGATATCAAAGCCGTAATAGTTGCTGTGCCATATACCTTTCACCTGATTATAATACGGGCACCAGAGGGACATATATCCTAAAGAATGCAAGTATTCGTTAAAGGCAATAATTGCTTCCTTGTCGTAGGCATCGTCAGGAGAATGAACGTTGGGGCGTATGTTTTCGGATTGCCAGTAAAAACCTATCAGCTGCAGGTTTTCGTAACCCTTTTCGTTAAATCTGCGTATCGCCTCGTCTGCCTGCCATTTCAGACAAGCAATATAATCCTCGGCGGTAAGTATTTCTTTTCCGTTATAAATTTCTCCTATGGCAGGGCAGTTAACGGATATCCATATCTTTTCCTTATCGTCCGTGCCCAGCGCCTCGTTAAGCATACCCTTGGCTTTATCTGTTGCATCAAGATTTACCCCTTCGCGGAACAGCTCGGAATAAAACCACTCTGTGCTTTCGTTTCTGTCGGGATGGGAATTGAGGGATCCTCTGGTGGTAAAAGCAAGGGAATCGAACAAAACACCCACAGCACTGCCCGCTTTATCACGGTGGGCAATATATTTGTATGCGTTTTCCAAGGTCAGCACGTGTGCGTCCTCGCACACTTTTCCGTATCCGTCGGTAATGCAGGTGAACAATATATCGTTGACACCAAGCTTTTCCGCATCGGGATAGGTGCCGTAAATCAGACCTTCGGGCTCAAACGCTTTAACCGCACCCGAGGTGTTCTTTTTGCCCCAAATTTCCAATTCACCCATATAAACCGAGCTGGATATGCTGTTATCGGGCACGGTGGGGAAGGTTATGCGTACGTATCTGGCAAGGAACCCCGCTTCAAACTCAATATTTTTCGTATCGTTGCCCTTTTCGGCAAGACCGTATTCGGGGTTGTGCTCTGCAAATACCGTAACCCAATCGGTGCCGTTTTCGCTCAGGCTTACGTAGTATACGGGCGGGGTGGAAATTCCCCAGGTGTATTTATCCATAAAGGACAGTGTGCATCCCTGCACCGCCATTATCTCTCCCAGATCGGCAATCACGTGCCGTCCTGCGCCTCGGTAAAATATAAAGTAATCCTTATCATGGCTTCCGTGCAGCTTTCCGTCGGTAAGCAGAGATATTTTATCCATTCCGCTGTTTGAATGGTTTTTTATGATCGGGTCAAAATGCTGTATCTGAAAATCCACGCCCTTTAATTTGGCAAGATTTTGCAGAGTATCGTAATCCGCATCATCGGGGCTTACGGTAACTTGGGACGCACCCGTGTTAAGGTCGTATCCGTAAAAATCCGTAACGGGGTAAAGACAATCCGCCCAAGTACCCAATGTGTTGTAGATATCCCCGTCTTCGCAGTATTCGTATGCGGCTATTTCGTCAATAAACAGCATATTCCCGCCTTGACCGGAAAAGCATATCTTAATATACCGCGCCGTTACCGCCTTGGGGAAAGAAAAATTATAAGTATATTTTCCGCTTTGCTCCGTGTCTGCGGGGCTTGATATCTTTCCTACTTTGGTGTAGTTTTCGCCGTCATCCGAAACCTTTACGGTTACGTTCCAGGGAAGTGCCGCACCGGAAGAATTGTTTTTGTAACAGCCAATGTAAATATCGGCAATGGCATGCTCCGAATCTCCCATATCGAAGGTGATATCAAGCGCCGTACCGCCGTTCCAACCTGCGTAAATGTGGGGAGCGTATACCAAGTCCATATACATTCCGTCGGTAAGCTTTTGGCAGGCGGAATCGTTGTAATAACTGTCGGAGGGTCGGCTGGGGGTGTATTTAAGTGCGCTGAAGACATTTTTCACCTTAAGGCTTCGGTCAATTTCCTTGGTCATATAGCCCTTTATTTCAGCCACGGTTTCGCTCAGAACAAAAGAAGGAGCGTCCTGCTCGGAAACGTCGTTGCTTTCGTCGGGCACACTTTCCCCGCCTTTTCCTTCGCAGGAAGCAATAAGGCCCAAGGCGAGTAAAAGCACAAGTGAAACAATCCTGAAAAAAACGTTTTTCTTCATAACAGATACGCTCTCTTTTTTATATATTTTTTTAATTTTCAAGTAATGCGTTAAGGGATTTCATTAAAGCATCACTGGGTGTATCCATTTCTCCGAAGGGGAAGGGGATACCCATATTATCGTATTTTACCGAACATATTTTGCGGAAGGGAAGAAGCTCTGTTTTATCCACGCAGGGGTATTTTTGTATTACCTCTTTTAATTTAAGGGCGTTTTCCTCCGTATCGTTTACAGTGGGAATTATAACCTGACGCAAGGTGACGGGAATATTTTGGGAATTAAGATACGCCAAAAAATCCTCTACCTGCTGTATTCCGCATCCAACGTTTTGGCGGTAGGAAGCATCGTCGGTATATTTATAGTCAAGCAGCACTCTGTCCGTAACGGAAAGAAGCTTTTTCACCTTTTCGTTTAATATACTTCCCGATGTATCAAGGCAGGTGTTTATGCCCTTTTCTTTGCATTTTTCAAAAATTTCGGTTGCAAACCCGGCTTGCAAAATAGGCTCTCCGCCCGAAAGGGTTATCCCCCCCTCGGCGCCGAAATATTCTTTATAGCGGATAGCTTTGTTTACTATCTCCTCCGCCGAATATTCCTTGCCGCCTGCCGTATCCCACGTATCGGGGTTATGACAGCACTTGCACCGCAGATTACAGCCTTGAAAAAATACAACAAACCGTACTCCCGGTCCGTCTACCGTGCCCAGACTTTGTATGGAATTAACTCTTCCCGTCATACGCACTGGTGGAAGGTACGGCTTATAACCTCTTTCTGCTGTTCGCGGGAAAGCTTGTTAAAGTTTACAGCGTAGCCGGAAACACGTATGGTAAGGTTGGGGTAATCATCGGGGTTTTCATAAGCTTTTATCAGAGTTTCTCTGTTAAGCACGTTTATGTTTATGTGGTGGGCGTTCTTTGCAAAATAACCGTCCAGTATGGAAACAAGGTTGGTCGTACGCTCATCCTCGGTTTTGCCCAATGCATCGGGTGTAATGGAGAATGTGTTGGAAATACCGTCACGGCAGTCCTCATAGCGTATCTTTGCCACAGAGTTAAGGGAAGCAAGCGCTCCGTTTTCCTCACGGTTGTGCATGGGGTTTGCGCCGGGTGCAAAGGGTGCGCCGGCTTTTCTTCCGTCGGGAGTAGCGCCCGTATTTTTGCCGTACATTACGTTGGAGGTAATGGTAAGCACGGAAAGGGTGTGTTCCGCATTGCGGTAAGCGGGAGTCTTGCGCAGCTCGGTTATTACCTGATGTGCCACGTCTCTTGCAATAAGGTCAACACGGTCATCATCGTTACCGTATTTGGGGAAATCGCCTTCGGTCTTAAATTCTACGATATAGCCCATCTCGTCCTTAATAGGCTGTACCTTTGCAAACTTGAATGCGCTGAGTGAGTCTGCAACAACGGAAAAACCTGCAACACCAAACGCCATAAGACGTTTTACGTCGGTATCGTGAAGTGCCATCTGGGTCTTTTCGTATGCGTATTTATCGTGCATATAGTGGATAAGGTTCATGGTGTTTACGTAAAGCTTGCTCAGCCATTCAACGTAAATATCAAATCTTTCCTTTACGGCATCGTAATCCAGAGTTTCACCCTCCATAACGGGCATCTGGGGACCGATATGAATACCGCTTGTAGTGTCAAAGCCGCCGTTGATCGCAATAAGCAAAAGCTTTGCAAGGTTGCATCTTGCGCCGAAGAACTGCATCTGCTTGCCTATCTCCATTGCGGAAACACAGCAGGCGATAGCATAATCATCACCGTGGTGAGGACGCATTACCTCATCGTTTTCGTACTGGATAGAGTCTGTATCCGCAGAAACCTTTGCGCAAAAACGCTTAAAGCCTTCGGGCAGACGGGTAGACCAAAGCACGGTAAGGTTGGGTTCGGGAGAAGAGCCCAGAGTATAAAGGGTGTTGAGCATACGGAAAGAGCTCTTGGTAACCAAGGTTCTGCCGTCATTGCCCATACCGCCCACAGCTTCGGTTATCCACATAGGATCTCCGCCGAACAGCTCGTTGTATTCGGGAGTGCGGAGATGGCGGGCAATACGAAGCTTAATAACAAAATCGTCCATAAGCTCCTGAGCGCCCTTTTCGTCAAGTATACCGTTTTTAATATCACGCTCAATATAAATATCAAAGAAGCTGCTTACTCTGCCCAGTGACATTGCGGCGCCGTTTTGCTCTTTTATAGCGCCGAGATATGCAAAATACGTCCACTGTATAGCTTCCTTTGCGTTCTTTGCAGGCTCGCTTATATCAAAGCCGTACATTGCAGCCATTTCCTTCATATATCCGAGGAAGGCTATCTGCTGGAACAATTCTTCGCTCTGTCTTGCGCTTTCAACGGTGAAATCCGCTTCGGCAAGCTTGTTTTTGTCTTCCAGCTTTTGCTGTATAAGTCTGTCAACACCGTAAAGAGCGACGCGGCGGTAATCGCCTATAATACGTCCTCTTCCGTATGCGTCGGGCAGACCGGTAATAACGTGGCACTTACGTGCTTTTCTCATTTCCTCGGTATAAACACGGAAAACGCCGTCATTATGGGTGGTACGGAATTTGAATTCGTTTTCCACCTTGTCGCTCAATCTGTAACCGTATGCGGCGCAGGCTTGTCTTGCCATACGAATACCGCCAAAGGGGTTAACTCCTCTTTTCAAAGGGCTGTCGGTCTGCATACCGAAAATAAGCTCGTTATCTTTATCAATATATCCGGGTGCGTAGCTGGTAAGAGAGGAAACGGTTTCCGTGTCGATATCCAAAACACCGCCGTTTTTACGCTCCTGCGCAAAAAGCTCCTGCACCTTTGCCATAAGTGCGTTCGTACGCTCCGTTGCGCCTTCAAGAAAGCTTTCGTCACCGGTGTATTCCGCGTAGTTTGTCTGAATAAAATCTCTTACGTTGATCTCGTTTTGCCATTTTCCGGCTTTAAAGCCGTTCCAATTTGTGTGTTCCATTTTTTCTGACTCCTTACTCTGAAACTTGCCCGAAAAATAAAAAAACGGGCAAAATCAGTTCGTTAATGAATTGATCTTGCCCAGACGGTCG
>JAGCNA010000140.1 GCA_017646185.1 Clostridia bacterium | reverse complement strand
TTCGGTCAGAGCGAATTTATATATACCGTTTTAATAACCACCGGCAGTGAAACGGCGCAGGCGTACCGTGCTTGCGAAATAGCCCACGCCAACGGAACGAACGTCCGTCTTATCCGTCTTATCCGTGTAAAGCCCTTGCCGGATATTACCCACCTTATTAAAAACGCCCGTGTTATCGTAACGGCGGAGGAGGGTATGAAAAACGGCGGTATTGGCGAAAGCATTGCCGCCATGTGCGCACAGAAGCAGCTCCGTGCCAGAGTTACGGTTTGCGGTGCGGAAGGATTTTTACCCCACGGAGATACGGAAACCCTTCGCTCCATTGCGGGTATAGATTCCACCTCCCTTGCGCAGAAATTATGCGAATAGACCTTTATTTGGCGGAAAAGGGCTTGGCGCCCAGCCGCAGTAAAGCAAAAGAATATATAGATTCCGGCAAGGTTTTTTTAAACGGCGCCCCCGTTAAAAAAGCGGGGCTGGAGGTTACGGGGACAGAGGATATCCGTGTTATGGATGCGGATAAATTCGTTTCCCGCGCAGGCAGAAAGCTGGAAGCCGCTTTGGAAATTTTCGGTATCGACGTCAGGGGACTCAGCGCACTTGATCTTGGTGCGTCCACCGGCGGATTTACCGATTGCCTTTTGCAGAGAGGGGCAAAAAGGGTTATTGCTCTGGACGTGGGCAGAGATCAGCTTGATACACGTTTAAGAGAGGATGACCGTGTTTTCGTAATGGAAAACACCAACGCCCGTGATATTTTCCCCGAAGACCTGCCCTTTTTACCGGATATTATTACCACAGACCTTTCCTTTATTTCCCAGACTCTCGTTTATCCCGCAGTTGCAAGGGTGCTTGAAAAAGGGTACTTTATATCCCTTGTAAAGCCCCAGTTCGAAGCGGGGAGAGAGAATATCGGCAAGGGGGGAATCGTTAAGGATAAGGACGGTAAAATAAAAAAAGCGGTGCTTGAAAAAATAGAAAAAGCCGCTTCCGAAAACGGACTCCTGCTTTTGAAAACCGCCCCTTCGCCCATTGCGGGAGGGGACGGAAACACAGAATATCTGGCACTTTTTGAAAGGAGTGTTTAAATGAAACGAGTTCAGCTCCTTGTAAATACGTTAAAGCCGGAAGCTCAGTATACCGCTATGAAGGTTACCGATGCATTGACGGAATACGGTATGGTGGTTACCGATAAAAATCCCGAAGCCATTATATCTATCGGCGGGGACGGAACCGTGCTCCGCGCCGCATCCATTGCCGCAAGGGCGGATATCCCCATCGTGGGTATAAACTGCGGAACTCTTGGATATCTGAACGATATCGAAGCGGACGAGACCCAGCTTTTGCAAAAATTAAAAACAGACGATTATTCGGTGGATGAGCTTATGCTTCTTGCCGTCACCCTTTACAGAAAGGACGGCAGGCAGGAGGAGTTTCTGGTGCTTAACGAGGTGCTGTTCTCCCGCGGGGCGTCCCCCCGTATTGCGGATATCCACCTTTATTCCGACGGTGTCCACGTTTCCGATTATTCGGCAGACGGGCTCATCTTTTCCACCCCTACGGGAAGCACGGCCTATTCCCTTTCCGCAGGAGGACCTATTATACATCCCAGCCTTGAATCCATTACCGTTACTCCCGTTTGCCCCCATCCCACCGCATCTACCCGTGCAATAGTTTTCCCTGCGGACAGTATGCTTATGGTGGCGGCAGAGGTAAGAGGGGGCGCAAGCGCCTGCATTACCGTGGATTCCGCCGCTCCCGTGGAATTTTGTCCCGGTGATTATGCGGTTATCCGCAAGAGCGAGCGCCACACAAAAATAGCCCGTATCAAAAACCGTAATTTCTATTCGGTTGTCCATAAAAAATTTAACGTTTGAAAGGAAGCGGAGTAAAATGAAAATAAAAAGACAAACAAAAATAATGGAGCTTATAAAAACTCGGGACGTAGATACCCAGGAAGAGCTTTTGATGCTGCTTCGCGCCGCAGGCTTTGAATGTACCCAAGCCACCGTATCCAGAGATATTCGTGAGCTTAAAATAGTAAAGGCTTCCAACGGAAAGGGCGGCTACCGCTATGTTTCCGCAACCCTGCCCACCTCCGAGCATATTGCAACCAAGTTTGCAAAGATACTGGCAGACACGGTAAAGAGCGTGGATCAGGCAATGAATTTGGTAGTGCTCCGCACCTATATGGCAATGGCATCTGCCGCCTGCATCACTATTGATGCTATGAATTTCGAAGGTATACTCGGCTCTATCGCAGGGGACGATACCATAGTTTTAATTACCAAAAACGAGGAAGATGCCCACCGTATCTGCGTAAAGTTAAAGGAACAGATCGGCGCGGCGTAAAAAACAGATATGCTTTTTTCATTACATATCCGCTGTGTTGCACTTATTAAAGAATTGGATATAGACCTTTCCGAGGGGCTTACCGTCTTTACGGGTGAAACGGGCGCAGGTAAAAGTATTATCATAGATTCAATAGCCCTGCTTTGCGGCGCACGGAGCGATAAAAGTATTATACGCACCGGTGAAGACAGCGCCGAGGTGGAGGGTGTTTTCGGTATGCTTTCTTCCGATGTGTTAAAGGCGTTGGAAACCGAAGAGGTGTACCCCGATGAAGAGGGAAATCTGTTTCTTACCCGCCGCATTACCGCAGACGGCAGAAGTGTTTCCCGCATAAACGGCAGAGTTGTGCCCGTGGGCAAGCTCCGTGCCGTTTCCGCATATCTT
>JAGCNA010000139.1 GCA_017646185.1 Clostridia bacterium | reverse complement strand
GTTCCAATGTGGCCGTTCAACCTCTCAGTCCGGCTACTGATCGCAGACTTGGTAGGCCGTTACCCTACCAACTATCTAATCAGACATGAGCCCATCCCTCAGCGGATTTCTCCTTTGATATTTCAAACATGCGTCCAAAATATTTTATGCGGTATTAGCACAAATTTCTCTGTGTTATTCCTCTCTGAGGGGCAGGTTGCTCATGCATTACTCACCCGTCCGCCACTAACTTTTCCCCCGAAGGGGAATCGTCCGTTCGACTTGAATGTGTTAAGCACGCCGCCAGCGTTTATCCTGAGCCAGGATCAAACTCTCTAAAAAATTATATCTTATCTAAGCTCTCGCTTAGCTAAAACCTTTTTTAGAGCTAATCTTTTGCTCTTTATTACTTTTGGTATAGTCTTTTCAACTATTTCAGAATTAACGAGATTTCACATACTTTTCTTTGTACATTTCTTCTTCGTTGTTGTTCGATTTTCAATGTCCGTCGCTGTCTCGCTCTCGCCGACAGCTTGGCTATTCTACCACATCTTTTCTCCTTTGTCAACACCTTTTTTTAAAAAAATTAAAGTTTTTTCAAAAAATTTTTTTATGCATAAAAATCCCGATAATATCCACAATATATAGTGGTGATATATATGTTGACTATACTATTCCGCACTTTTTTGTTATACGGAATTTTACTTTTTTCTGTAAGAATTATGGGAAAACGACAAATTGGGCAGCTTCAGGCGGGAGAATTTGTTGCCGCACTTTTGATAAGCGAGCTTGCCGCCATACCCATGACAGATCCCGACATTCCCCTCATGTACGGCATCGTTCCTTTGATGCTGGTTGCCAGCGCTGAGGTTATAACCGCATACGTTTCCCGCAGGAGCAAAAAAATTCGTCTGTTCCTTGACGGCAAGCCCATAACTCTGGTTAAGAACGGAAAATATATACCCGAAAACATGGAAAAGGCACGGGTGGCAGAGGACGAGGTGGAGGCTCAGGCGCGGCTTAAGGGGTTTGAGGATATGAAGCAGGTTAAAACGGTTACCCTTGAACAAAGCGGTGACATGAGCGTTATACCCTGGGAGGAAGAAAAGTGAAAAATTTTATATTTGCCTGCGTTGCCATTGGAGTTATTTTTTGCCTTACAGCCGTTTCTTCCTTTGCGGTAAACAGATACACGGACAACACCTTATCCATGATCAACACCGACAGGCACGAGGACGCGCTTGACTATTATTATAGGAAGGAGAAATATCTTTCCCTTGTGATCAACGGAGGAGAGCTTGAAAGGCTGGAGGAAGCGCTTATTGAGCTTTGCCACGGCGTGGAGGGCGCAAAGGAAAAAGCCGTATCCGTTTGCAAGGAGCTTGCTTCCGGAGAACAGCTTATATCATATTGACTTTTTCGGTTTGATGCTGTATATTATAATATAATATATAGGAAGTGTGCGGAGAAGACGAGGGGTGTTGTATCCTTTGTGTTCAACGTCTTTTCTCCCCCTGCGACACTTTATTATATTATATGATATGTTTTTACCTTTGAAAAGGAGAAAGGATTCCTTATGGAAAAAATATACATTGCCCCTTCTGCGCTGAGCGCCGATTTCGGCAACGCGGCTGCCCAGTTCAGAATTCTTGAGGAGCAGGGGGTTGAGTACCTGCATCTGGACGTTATGGACGGCATTTTCGTGCCCAACATATCCTTTGGGCAGGTTGTGATAAAATCTCTGCGTCCCCACTCCAAAATGATTTTTGACACACACCTTATGATAACCGAGCCCGAAAGATATATAGACGATTTTGTTAAAGCGGGTTCGGACTACATAACGATACATTATGAAGCTACCAAAGACCCTGCGGCGGTTCTTAAGCAGATCCGCGCGGCGGGTGTAAAGGCGGGAATTTCCGTAAAGCCCGGCACGCCCGCAGAGGTTTTGTTGCCTCTTATTGAATATGCGGATATGTTTTTGGTAATGACGGTAGAGCCCGGCTTTGGGGGACAGAGGTTTATGGCAGATATGATGCCCAAGCTGGAAACCCTGCGCAAAGCCATTGACGAAAGCGGAAAGGACATTATACTTTCCGTGGACGGCGGTATTGACCCTGCCACCGCACCTATTGCCGCAAAGGCAGGCGCAAGACTTCTGGTTGCGGGAAGCGCCGTTTTTAAAGGCGATATAAAAGAAAATATTGCCGCCATAAACAATGCCCTTATATATTAATATATTATAGGAAGAAATTTTTTAAAGGAGCGTACATACAATGAAAAAACTGTTTGCTGTTCTTTTGGTGTGCTTGATGCTTTGCGGCGTGCTTGCAGCATGCAACACCTCCACCCCCGAAGTAAGCGAAAAAGATGACGTAAGCATATCCGACGAGGATAAGGTTTACGGCGAAGACCTGCCTATAAAGGATCTGGACGGAAGAGTTATAAGAATTCTTTGCCAGGACTACAACGCACAGGGCAGCGGCTCTATTATGGGCTTTGGCGGCGAGGTTATCCAGCGCGAGGATTACTCCGAAGACACCGCTTCTGCAGTTGACGTTGCAAAGGCAGAAACCAGAAGACTTATTGAAGAGAGATACAACTGCACCATTACCGGCGATATTAAAGCAGGTTCTCAGGTTGGCACCATAAACAGTCAGGTTGCATCCGGCATTACCGGCGAAGGCGCTTATGACATTTTGTTTGATAACGTAAACGCTACCGCATCTCACTGGCTTGACGGCGTTTATCTTGACCTTACCGAAATAGATACCATTGACCTTTCCAACCCTTGGTGGGACCAGCAGGCTGTTAACGATCTTTCCATTGACGGCAGACTGTTCGTAGCTCTGGGCGATATCAACACTCAGGATAACGACGGTACCTGGATCATATACTTCAACAAGCGTCTTGCCGCAGAAATGTGCGCAGATTACGATTTTTACGAAATGGTTGATAACGACGAATGGAACTTCGATAATTTCGTTAAGATCTGCAAGGGCATAACCTATAACAGCAATAACGACGACGTTCTTGACGAAAACGACACTTGGGCGTTTGGTACCGAGCTTTACAATATTTACGTACACGCACTTTCCGCAGGCGAGCGTATTGCTTCCAAGGACGATGACGATATGCCTTACATCACCCTGCAGACAGAGGGTATGTACAACGCTCTTCACAAGATAACCGATTTCTACAGCGATACCACCACGGTAATGATCGCAAATGACGGCAGATTCAACAACAAGGGTTATTCCAACGTATGGGAAGCAACCATTATTAAGGCGTTTACCGACGGCAGAGAGCTGTTCTACATGGGCGGTCTTATGAACCTTACCGGCTTCCGTTCTATGGAAGACGATTTCGGTATGCTCCCCATTCCCAAGATGTATGCGGATCAGGACAGATATTACCACTCCGTATCCCCCTCCAAGACCTCTGCTCTGGCTATTCCCAGAACCGTACAGAACGTAGAAGACCTTGGCTTGATTATTGAAGCTATTGCCGCAATGAGCAAGAATATCGTTACCCCCGAATACTATGACCGTACCCTTAAGCTTCAGGCTACCCGTGATGACGATTCCGGAAGAATGCTTGATATAATCTTTGCATCCCGTGTATATGACCTTGCAAACATCTATAACTGGGGTAATGCGGTTTCTTCCTTCTATTATGCGGATTCCAACTTTGTTTCCAGATTTGAAAACATTTCCGGCACCGTTCAGAACGCTATGGAAAACACCGTGGAAGGCTTGCTTGAATAGCGCCCCAGAGGAACATACAAATGAAAAAACTTTTACCTATTTTACTTGTTCTGGTGCTGCTTTGCGCCTCTCTTGCGGCGTGTAACGACACCACAGACACCAACCAAAGCGGTTCCGACGTGAGTGATTCCGACTACACCGCAAGCGTACCCGTGAAGGATATGGACGGACGTGTTATCCGTATTCTTTGCAGAGACTGGAACGCAAACGGAAGCGGATCTATTCTCGGATTCGGCGGCGAGGTTATACAAAGAGAAGATTATTCCGAAGACACTGCTTCTGCGGTGGATATTGCAAAAGCAGAGGTAAGACGAGTAATTGAAGAAAGATACAACTGCACCTTAAAAGGCGATATTGTTGCCGCAGGTCAGCCCGAGCTGAACCAGATCATTGTTGATCAGATGGCGGCGGGTATTACCGGCGAAAGCGCATACGATCTGCTGTTTGATAACATTATATACACAGCGTCGTCCTGGCTTGACGGGGTATACAGAGACCTTAATTCTATTAAAACTATCGACCTTACCAATCCTTGGTGGGACCAGCAGGCTGTTAACGATCTTTCCGTTGCGGGAAGAATTTTCGTAGCGCTGGGCGATATTAACACTCAGGATAACGACGGCACCTGGCTTATATTCTTTAACAAGCGCTTGGCTTCCGAAATGTGCGCAGATTACAACTTTTACGAAATGGTTGATAACGATGAATGGAATTTTGATAATTTCATTACCATCTGCAAGGGTATAACCTTTGACAGCACCGGCGATAACGTGCTTGATGAAAACGACACCTGGGCGCTGGGCACCGAAACCTACAACATTTACGTACACGCGCTGGCTTCCGGCGAAAAGGTTGTTTCCAAGGACGAGGATGATATCCCCTATTTCTCCTTCCAGACCGAAAGCATGTATGATTCACTTTCCAAGATAAGCGATTTTTACAGAGATACAAACACCGTTATGATTGCCGATGACGGCAGATTTTCCGGCAAGGGATATTCCAACGT
>JAGCNA010000138.1 GCA_017646185.1 Clostridia bacterium | reverse complement strand
TGCAGGCGATTTGGGGTATAAAACCGTATTCTGGTCTTTTGCCTATGCGGATTGGGATAACAACAACCAAAAGGATGAAAGCTGGGCGTATGAGCGCATAATGTCATCGCTCCACGACGGAATGGTAATACTGCTTCACCCAAATTCGGTTACAAACGCAAGGATACTTGAAAAGCTCATAACCGATATCCGTGCAAAGGGATATAAATTCGGAAATCTTGATGAACTTTACGCTTCCCAGTACGGAGTTGAAACTTCCGGATATATCAGAGATAATAAAGAAGCGGGCAAATGCGTGGCGCTTACCTTTGATGACGGACCCCACCCCGAGTACACTCCTCAAATTTTGGATATTCTGGATGAATACGGGGTAAAAGCCACCTTTTTCGTGGTGGGCGAAAACGCCGCCCGTTATCCGGAGATCGTAAAACGCATAATAGATTCGGGCCACGAGATCGGCAATCACACCTGGTCCCACAAGGGGATGAAGGGGATCACCAGAGCGCAGGCGGTAAAGGAGATTACGGATACCCACACCTTTTTAAAGGAAACCTTTAATTATTCCCCCGTTTTGTTCCGTCCTCCCGGAGGAGGCGAATATTCCCTTGCACGGGAAATTGCGGCGGAAAACGGCTATAAATACGTTTTGTGGGCGTGGCGCACCGATTCAAAGGATTGGGCGTGCCCCGATGCGGAAAGCATTTCCCAAACCGTGCTTTCCACCGTCTCGGAGGGGGATATCGTTCTTTTACACGATTACGTGGGGGGTAAAAGCTCTACTCCTCAGGCTGTTGCCCAGATAATTCCTCGGTTACTTGCAGAAGGCTATTCTCTTGACACGGTTTCCGGGCTTCTTTCCCGCGGGAGTACGCGATCCACCCGCCAAGGAGAATAACTGCGCAGATATTAAGCCAAAAAGAAATATGCTGTATGGCGGTACCGCTGTAGGTTACAAACACGGTGCCGTCTGTTTTTATATCTCTTAAGAAAACGCGCAACACGTTGTTTTCGCCGTATTCGGTGTTAAGTGAAATTTCGTTGCCCTCTTTATCGGTAAACACGGCGGTATAGCCTTTGTACTTTATAAGGGGAAGATCCATATAAGTTCCCATATCTTCGCTGTATATAATGGGAATATACATATCGCCGTTTTTCTCTTGGGTAAATATCTTTTTTGTTCCGTCGGTTTTAATAACCTTTCCTCTGTTGTAAAGGGCGGTTCTGTTTGTGCCGGAGGGGAGATATTCTCCCGTGCCGATATTAAAGCCGATATTGTTGCCCTTGTAATAGGTTACCTTTTGCCCCGTGGTTTCATAGGATGCATAGGTGTTATAACGGGGGATAAACACGCTTCCGAAAGCGCATATACCCGCAACGCAGGCAAGGGAAACAAAGGTTACCGCATCCTGCTTTTCCATACGGGCGCAGTAATCGGATGCGGAAAGCGCCATAAACAAAGTGGCAAAAAGCATTATTCGCCAAGGGAACTGAATAGTGCCGAAAAGGCTTTGGAAAATCTCTTTTTCCCAAGGGAATACGCTGCTTATCAAAAACAGACATACGTTTGCGGTTATCAGGTATGCGTCCCCTGCGCAGAATTTAGTTTTACGCAAAACCACAAAACGGAATATCAACAGTATAATGGGCAGGTATCCAATACCGTTGGGTATCCAGAATTCACGGCTTTCGTTAAGATTAAACAAAGAGAAAAGCTGTTTTATCTGCATGGACCTTTGCTCAATAGTGCCGAACGCAGTGGCAGATGAGCCGTCGGTTGCCAAAAATTGGGTGTCTTTAAGCTGTTCCAAAAGGGGCAG
>JAGCNA010000137.1 GCA_017646185.1 Clostridia bacterium | reverse complement strand
GGAAACAAAGGCGCAATAGGGGCATTTATTTACACAAAAGGGAATATGAACGTAAATACTACTCATCGTCCAATTTAAGCACAGCCATAAACGCTTCCTGCGGTACTTCCACGGTACCGAAGGTGCGCATACGCTTTTTACCTTCCTTCTGTTTTTCAAGCAGCTTTTTCTTTCTGGTAATATCGCCGCCGTAACACTTGGCAAGTACGTCTTTTCTCATAGCCTTTACGGTTTCACGGGCGATGATCTTTCCGCCGATCGCAGCCTGAACGGGAATTTCAAACAACTGACGGGGGATATGGTCTTTAAGCTTTTCGCAAATCTTTCTTGCTCTTGCATACGCCTTGTCTGCGTGTACTATAAAGGAAAGAGCATCAATAATATCGCCGTTAAGCAAAATATCCAGCTTAACAAGCTTGGAAGCCTGATATCCGTTAGGCTCGTAATCAAGGGATGCGTAACCTCTGGTACGGGATTTAAGCGAATCGAAGAAATCGTAAACTATCTCGTTAAGAGGCATATCGTAGTGAAGCTCCGCACGGTCGGTATGGATATATTTCATATCTATAAAGGTACCGCGTCTGTCCTGACAAAGCTCCATAACCGCACCAACGTATTCGGGCGGAGTTATTATGGAAGCCTTTACGATAGGCTCACGGGTGGATTCTATCTCCTCGGGAGCAGGGTAGTTGGTAGGGTTGTCTATCATTACAACCTGTCCGTTTTTAAGGGTTATCTCGTATATAACGCTGGGGGCGGTGGTAATGAGGTCAAGGTTGAACTCTCTTTCAAGTCTTTCCTCAATAACGTCCATGTGCAAAAGACCCAAGAAACCGCATCTGAAGCCGAATCCCAAAGCTATGGACGTTTCGGGCTCGAACACAAAGGAAGCATCGTTAAGCTGCAGCTTTTCGATAGCGTCCTTCAAATCGCCGTACTTCGCTCCGTCTGCGGGATAAATTCCCGCAAAAACCATAGGCATCGCTTTTTTAAAGCCGGGCAGGGGAGTGGGGGCAGGGTCATCTGCGGAAACGATAGTATCGCCCACCTTCGTATCTGCAATATTTTTAATGCTGGCGGTAAGATAGCCTACCTCGCCTGCATAAAGACGGTCTCTCGGCTCAAGGGAGAAGGCGGACATAGTGCCCACCTCTACAAGCTCAAAAACAGCACCGGTGTGGAACATCTTTACCTTATCTCCCACGCCTATGCTTCCTTCGTTTACGCGGAAGTATACTATAACGCCTTTGTAGGAATCATAGAACGAGTCGAATATAAGCGCCTTCAAGGGAGCGTTAACGTCTCCCGTGGGGGCAGGTACGTCCGCAACCACACGCTCAAGCACGTCTTTTATGTTTATACCCATCTTTGCGCTTATTTCGGGAGCGTTGTCTGCGGGAATACCGATAATTTCTTCCAATTCGTCCTTTGCCCCCTGAATATCCGCAGAGGGAAGGTCAATCTTGTTAATAACGGGAACTATCTCCAGATCGTTGTCAATGGCAAGATATGCGTTTGCAAGAGTCTGTGCCTGTATACCCTGAGTGGCGTCGACTATAAGTATAGCACCCTCACACGCCTTGAGAGAACGGGAAACCTCGTAGGTAAAGTCCACGTGGCCCGGAGTGTCAATAAGATTCATTGAATAGGTGTTGCCGTCGTCTGCCTGATAATCAAATTGAACGGCGCGGGCTTTAATGGTAATGCCGCGTTCCTTTTCAAGATCCATATTGTCAAGCATTTGCTCGCCTACCTCACGGGCGGAAACTGCGCGGGTATGCTCAAGCAAACGGTCGGCAAGTGTGCTCTTGCCGTGATCTATGTGAGCTACTATTGAAAAATTTCTGATCTTGTTAATATCGTACATAAATTATTGTCTTCCTGTCATTTTTTACTTCCGGAAAGCAGTAAAAGCTTTTTCTTGGGAATATCAAAGGAAACGGTGGAAAAGATTCCGCCGTCTTCTCCGTCCAGCGTCCAGCCGGATTCGGAGGGAATGGTAAGCTCTGCTTTGGTTATTTGTTTTATTGTTATCAGCTTGTTTTCAAAGTTGGATTGCATTATATCCCCAACCAACTGCATAAGGTCCTGACCGTTTTGGGGGGCGGAAATAAGGCAAAGCTCAAACAGTCCGTCATTAAACAAAACCGTTCCCGAATCAAGCCGTATAACTCCTCCCACGCTGGTGGAATTTGAAATAGAGCAAAAAAGATATTCACCGTCAAAGCTGCCTTTATCGGTAGAGCCGGTAATACGCATTTTTGAAATCTCGGATACGGATTTAATTCCCTCAAGCACGTACGCCAGATGGCCTAACGCATTTTTCATAGATTGGCTGGTGGCATAAGATACCTTTGTAAAAGCACCCGTTGCGGCGATATACGCAAAGAATTTTTGGTTAACTCTGCCGATATCATATTTTTTCGGATTAAAACGGGCAATTATCTCTGCACCCTCACGGGCGTTGGTGGTTATACCCAGCGATCTTGCGGTATCATTGGTACTGCCGGTAGGGATATATCCGACAGGTATATTCTTTTCAGCCCGCATAACACCGTTTACTATTTCGGATAATGTTCCGTCGCCGCCGACGGCAACCACCATATCAAAAAGCTCCGTGGATTTTTCTGCGGTAAGAATAGTTTCCTCTTTATTTTTAGTAACGTATACGGTTGAAATTATATCGTATTTGGATAAGGTTTCAATAACCTCTGCGAGAACGGTTCTTGCCTTTCCCATTCCCGAATGAAAGTTTACTATAAGTAATGCTTTTTTGTACATACCGAGTTACCTCCATAGCGTTTTTTATTTTAACATAAAAATTTTAGTATTGCAATATCAAACCTTATGTGTTATCATTATTTTGTGAAAGTGGGAGTGTATAATTTGAAAAAATATGTTTGCTTGCTTCTTATAATCCTTTTCGTTGCAGGTGCTCTTCCTGTAGCATCTTTTCCTGCGTCTGCCAAAGGGCTTGTTATGCCTTCGGATTTCGGCGGTATACAAAACGTTATGCTTATGTATACCTTCGGTAATCAGGGTGCGGTTTCGAGCAGACATACCGTAGAAACCCTGCTTCCTTACGCGGGCTATTACGGCACGGACGGAAAATTAAAAGACACGTTTTATGATTCGTTTTTATTACTTCCCTGTGTAAGCACCGGTCCTTCCGGCGGCACTATGTATTTAAGCAAAAATCCCGCCGTTTCTTCGGATTGGCAGGCGTATATAGACGATATTTTTGCCCGTGGGTATAATCTTGAGGCGCTTAACACCGCTGTCGGTCAGGTCAAAAAAGAGCTTGGCAAAAAGGATTACAAGGTAAAAATATTCTTCACCCTTATATATCCCACAGAAGGGCAGACAAATTTCGGTTCTATCGGCGGAAGAACATACGATTTTTCCAAAACGGAGGACCGTATCGCCATCTGCAAATGGCAGGTGGAAAATTACATAAAGCTGTTTGAAAGCGGCAATTACGAAAATCTGGAGCTGTACGGCTTTTACTGGTTTGAGGAATTTATAAATACCTCCAGCAGTACGGAAAAAAAGCTTCTCACCGCCGCTACCGATTATATTCGCGGAAAGGGATATAAATCTGTCTGGATCCCTTATTATATGGCGCAGGGCTGGAATAAATGGAAGGAATACGGCTTTGATATTGCCTGCTTACAGCCCAACTATATGTTCAATGCAAATGCGGAAAAAGAGCGTGTAAAAAACGCTGTGGATTACGCTAAGCAGTACGATATGTGCAACGAAGTTGAGATCAGTGGAAAGATATGCGATTCCACCGATTATTATAACCGCTATCTTACATATCTTAAGGAT
>JAGCNA010000136.1 GCA_017646185.1 Clostridia bacterium | reverse complement strand
GCATTCCCTCCCAAGGAGAAAAAATGGATGCCCAGCCAAGAAGAATTTTATCTTTACCGCAATTCTTCGGTAGTCAGATAAAAAATACCTTGAAAAAATGCCGATGAAAACTCATCGGCATTAATTATTTCTTTTTAAATACAGGCTCATCGGAGGAACACAGCCACGCTCCCGCCGCCATAAGGCACAAAGCGATATAAAACACGTGTGAAGGAAGCTCCGAAAAGACAACGAGGGATAGCATCACTCCAATAAAAGGTGCAACGGCGTAATATGCGCTGGTTCTGGCGGCGCCCAGATACCGTTGGGCATACACGTAAAAGAATATGCTTAAGCCGTATGCTACGCATCCCACGGCGAGAACCGCAAAAACGCTCCAAATCAAGGTTATGCGTTCCCCTATAACAAGCCCGATTATCACAGAGCCCAGCCCCGAAAAGGTGCCTTTGAGCAAAACGATATAAAGCGGGTCTTTATCCGAAAGTCTGCGGGTGCAGTTGTTTTCTATACCCCAGCATACGCACGCCAAAAGGACAAACAAAGAGCCTACGGAAAAATGCAGACTTGAAAGGTCTTCAAAAGACAAAAGTACGCAGGATGCCGTAACGAACAGGATACCCAGCCAAAGCCGTTTGCTTATCTTTTCTTTAAAGATTGCAAGGGCGATAAGGGATGTTGCAACGATTTCGAAATTATTTAGCAAAGAAGCGTTTGCCGCCGTGGTTTTGGAAAGCCCAAAAAGTAAAAATATGGGGGCGGCTATATCCAGAATAATCATTGCAAGGGTATACGGGAGATCAGCGCGGGTGATTTTTTGCGCGCTGCTTTCTTTTTTGTTTATTTTTCGTATAATGGCGACAATACCCATCCCCGCCCCTGCGCCTATATACAGGAAACCCGCCATTAATGTGGGAGGCATATAATCCAGCAGCAGTTTTGAAAACGGAGAATTTACGGCATACAGCGCCGCAGCAAGTACTGCAAGAGCAATACCAAAACCTTTAGAGCTTTTCATACTTTTATTTAAGGCTTTCTTATACTTAAATTAAGTCCCAGCGCTATTACCGCCAAAGACAGCAGCAGCACAAAGGGAATGGTATATCCCGCTGTTGCCGTTAATATAGAAGAACATGCAGTGGCGACAAAAGACGCACACATAAGGTTAAAGTTCATAACACCGAGATTTGCGGCAAAATGCTTTGTACCGTAAAAAGCCGATGTGAATACAGACGCCACAGTAGGAGATGCACCGTAGGACATTCCCGTGAGGCAAAGCCCCGCAATACACAAAGGAAGAGAATTTATGCTTACCGCAACAAGAGTTGTCCCTGCGGCGATTATGGTAAGAATATTTGCGCCAAGCATGGTGAAACGTCTGCCCATAGTATCGAACACCGCGCCTGTAATAATTCTGCCCAGACCGTTACAAACGGCAAGCACGCCGACCAGCGTGGTTGCAAGCGCCGTTTCCGCGCCTACGGAGATCGCAAGATCTCTGGCAAAACTGATAACGGAATTGCCCACTGCCGTAACACAAACAAGAAATACGAAAGCCCGCCAGAAGGTAAAAGTTTTTATCATTTCTGTGGGTTTATAGTCTTTTATTTCAAAAGCTTCCGCTGCTGCCGTTAAACTCTTTTTGGGCGCAGGAAAAACAATGTCTGCATTCGGTCGTTTTATAAACAATGCCGAAACACAAACAACCGCTCCGAGCGCTATTCCCAAGATGATATAAGTCGCTCTCCAGCCTATACTGCTTTTAAACAGCGAATCTGCAAGGTTGCCCAATATCAAGCTGCTGGCACCGAAGCCCATCATAAGCGCACCGGAGGACAAGCCCTTTTTGTCTGGAAACCAAGAATTAACGGTAGATATGATCAATATATACGCCATTCCGATTCCCAATCCCGACATAAGTGCATAGGTAACGTAAATAAGTGGCGTTTGACCTTCTTTTAAAAAGCTTGTAAGTATAAATCCTATCCCTGCAAAAACGCCGGAAATAAGAATGGAAAAACGTATTCCGATCTTCTTGGACAGCCAGCTGGAGCCGAGGCCTCCAAGACAGAAAAAGCTCATTGTAAGCGTAAAGTTAAGGGCAAGTGAATCTGTAGTAAAGCCAAGCTCGGTTTGAAACGGCACTTTAAGAATGGACCACGCATAGATAATGCCTGCGAAAAGCATTGTTATAACACCCACGGCAAGTATAAACCATCTGTAATTCAAAGCTTTATTTTTACTCATATAATACACCTCCGTTTCCAATATAATATCATTAATTGTATGTTCTTGTCAACTTGTAATAATTACAGCGGTACAAAAATGCAATTTTCACTTTTCGTAAACATTGACAATGCCAAAAGCTTATGTTAAACTGTTTGCAAGAAAAACAAAAAGCTTGAACGCGAGGCGTAAAATATGAAAAAGCACATACTGTTTTCCGTTATATTCCTGCTTACATTTGCTTTGTTGTTCGGATGTGTGGAAGCGGCAGACGAAAATTCTTCGACTGCGCCCCCGGAAGATACAAGCATTCCTCAGGTATCGACCGAGGATTCCGTAACCGAAAGCGAACCTGTCAATAACTCCACCGAAAGCGAAGAAAACGATATGTCACAGGAAAATTCTTACGTTGAAAATGAAGAATCTGTTGAAACAAGCGAGGAAATGAGCGAGGTTTCTTCCCCCGAACCCAGCACACCGGAAGAAGAATCCACGTATATTCCTCCCGAAGAATCCTCTACGCCTCCCGAAGAAACCTCCGTGCCCGAGGAATCCACACCCCCTCCTCCCGAAGAATCATCTGTGCCCGAGGAGATATTTACCGATGCGGGGGATGCGGAATTTATTGCTTCCGGTTATCTGCTGTATGACGGTGCGGCGTATTCTCAGGCATATTTCAACAAACGTGTTTCCCAAAGATATGCGGATGCATACGTAAAATACACCGAAACCTTTCCGGGCGTGCGTATTACCGCGATCAACCACCCCGCAAATTCCATAAATATTAAAAACCCCTACGTGCAAGCGATGCTTAATGACCAAGGCAAGGTATTGGACGATATGGCATCCGTTATGTACGGCGACGTAAACTATATCAACCTGAGAAGTACATTCGAAAAGCACAGAGGAGAATATCTGTTTTTCAAGAGTGACTTCCACTGGACACAGCTTGGAGCATATTACACCTACTGTGAATATGCAAAATCCATAGGTCTTACCCCCACTCCTCTTTCTGAGTTTGAGGATCGTGTACTCACAACCGAATTTATCGGTCTTACAAACCATTACGCACAAGACGATCGAGTAAATACCTTCTATGACACCTTGCACGCATATATGCCCCGCAAGAAACACACTTACACAATATATCATGACGCCGCGAAAAACATAAAAGGACAATACGATAATTGCGTACAGACGAATATAAAAACATATTCCTGCTTCCTTATCGGCGACCAGCCTTATGCAGAGATAGTCGTTCCCGAAAATGACCAGAGCAAGGTGGCTTTGGTAATAAAAGAATCCTCGGGCAACGGTTTCGTTCCTTTTCTTATCGAGCATTACGGAAAGATAATCGTTATCGACCCCAGACATATCAATATTGATATCCGACCTCTGGTGAAAAAAGAAGGCGTAGACGATATAATCCTCTTCGCCACCGCATCCACCGCCAACGGTGATGCTTATTGCAACTATTACCTGAAGCTGATCGGCGAATAATTTAATATCTAAATGCTAATCCACCAAGAAAAAACACCGCCGAAAAATTCGGCGGTGTCGTTTTTATTATCGGGGTCCCCGAGAAACCGCAAGGTTTCTTGGGGTGATTTTTATTTGCCCTGTTCGAGAGCGAGGGTTACGGTAGTGGTATCGCAAACTTCGGCAGGACCAAAGTACTGGATAGCACCGGGGTAAACGAAGCAGGTGTTTTCTGCCCACTCTGCTCTGTTTTCTGCGAAGAATTTGAAAGGAGCGCCGTCAAGCTCAACGAGAGCCTTGCGGATAACGGGCTTATCTGCGCCGTGTCTTCTTTCGATATTCATCATCTTGGTGATAGGCATACCGCCTGCAACCCATTCTTCTGCGGGTTTGGAAAGGTTGGAAACCTTGGAAAGGTAGCCGGTATAGCCGTACTGGATGAGCATAAATGCGTTGTAGCCGAGAGAATAGCAGTAGTCCGCATCAAAGTTGGAGGGGAATGCGCAACGGCCTTCGTAGCCGAGGAAGTGATGGAGTGCGGAGAACTTGCCGTTATAAGTGCCTGCAGCCTTACGAGCCTTAAGGTTGTCTGCTACAAGTGCGGAGAACAGTTTTTCGGATTCGATAAGAGAAACCTGAACGTTACCGTGAGGATCGCGCTCAAGGAAGAGCTGCTGCTGGATAGAAGTGGGGAGAATTGCGAAAACAGCCATAGATTCCTTGGTGAGACCTGCTTCGATAAACGCATACTTTGCTTCCCAAGTGGGAAGAGCGTTGAACGCTTCGGTCTTTTCGCCTGCAAGGAGTTCGTTGATCTCTGCGATAAGAACGGAGAATTCGGGAACGAATTCAACGATACCTTCGGGAATGATAGCAACGCCGAAGTTCCAGCCCTTTGCTGCACGAGCGGCAACGGAATCTGCGATATAATCTGCGATCTGAGCCATAGACATCTTCTTTGCGGCAACTTCTTCACCTACAAGGCAGATGTTGGGACGGGTCTGAAGAGCGCACTCCAAAGCTACGTGGGAAGCGGAACGTCCCATAACCTTTACGAAGTGCCAGTATTTCTTTGCGGAGTTAGCATCACGTGCGATGTTACCGATAATTTCGGAATAGGTCTTGGTAGCGGTATCAAAGCCGAAGGAGCATTTGATATCTTCGTTCTTCAAGTCGCCGTCAATAGTCTTGGGACAGCCGATAACCTGAATACCGGTGTTGTGGGACGCAAAGTATTCTGCCAGAACAGCCGCATTGGTATTGGAATCGTCACCGCCGATAATAACTACTGCGTTAACGCCGTGCTTTTTGCAAACTTCTGCAACAACTGCAAACTGCTCTTCGGTTTCAAGCTTGGTTCTGCCGGAACCGATGATATCGAAACCGCCGGTGTTGCGGAACTGGTTGATATATTCATCATCAAAAACAACGTAGCTGTCCTCAAGCAGACCGCTGGGGCCGCCCTTGAAGCCGTAAAGCACGTTTTCTTTGTTGGTAGCCTTAAGTGCGTCATAAAGACCGCAGATAACGTTATGTCCGCCGGGAGCCTGTCCGCCGGAGAGGATAACGCCAACAACCTGCTTTTTGGATTCGGAGGTGTTTACGCCTTTTTCAAAAGTGATTTCGTTTTTGCCGTAGGTGTTGGGGAACAGAGCCTTGATCTTTTCCTGATCCGCAACGCTTTCGGTTGCGCCGCCGTTTTTAACGCAGATTTCGGATATACCGTTTCTGAGCATACCGGGGAGCTTGGGGTTATACTGGTATCTTACCGTCTGAAGGGGGGAAAGTTTCATTAAATGATACTCCTTGCGTTTTTTATAAATTTTTAACATTCATAGTATTATACCGCATTATATTTTAAAAGTAAATAGTATTTTTTGTTTTTTCGGCACCATTCCGTAAAAAAACATTCATTATTCCACGGTATTAACAAGCTCGTTAAGCTCTTTGCGTTTTTTGGCACGCAGTTTATCCCCCTCGGCGGCATAGCCCAAGGTGATAACCAATCTTACCGTGCTGTCAAGTGAGCATATATCCCGTATTTTCTTATCGTCAAACCAGCCCAGTATGCAGGTGGAAAGTCCCTGCGCCGTCGCCTCTGCGGTGATGTATGCGGAAAGGATACCGATATCTATGGAACGGTAATCGTTGTTTTTTACCTTTGCGCCCAAAGCGGCAGAAGCCACATAAGGCTTTTCGGAAATTACAAGCATTACGGGTGCGTTTGCGGCGAATTTGTTCATACCCATTCCCGTTACCGCACCTGCAACCTTTTTCGCATATTCCCCTTTACACACGGTTATATGGTAAGGCTGACCGTTGCAGGCAGAGGGAGACAAACGGGCGGATTCAAGGACAGAATTAAGTTTTTCCGGCTCCACCGCTTTATTCATATCGTAATTTCTGCAGGACTGTCTGTTATTTGCAATCTCTGTAAAGTTCATAATCTTCCTCCACGGCGTATTTTTTTATTATTATACCACGTTTTGGCTTATCTTTCAACCTTCATATTGCAAAAGCGCAAGGCATCTGCTATAATCTGAACAGACGAAAATATTTATACAAACGAGGTATGTTATGAGCTTTAAAAGAATTTGCGTGCTGTTACTTGCTTTCCTGATGTGCGCAGGCGTACTTGCTTCCTGCACCGAAAATGAAAACGAGAGCAACACAAACGAATCCGTACAAAACGAAAGCGTTCCCGAAGAGGAGAGTAAAGAGCCTATGCCCGAATATTGGGGATTTAATGATTACAACACTGTTGAGATAAAGGGCGCGCCCGAAGAGATAAAATCATACGAAACCACTGTTACCAAGGTAAGCGATAAAAAATACGCTGTAAGCTGTACCACCGAAGCGGGCAAGCTTACCATTACCCTTGAGGAAAGACCCTGGGGCTGCTTTAATCTGTGGGCGTGGAACCTTGTGGATAAAGACGGAAAGACCCACACCTTTGCTGTGGGAGCAACCGATTTTGAATACGTACATATTCCCACCACTCCCAAAGGAACAAACGTATGGTCCGGCGGAAACCACGGAAACGAAGCCTTTTTATCCATTGATTTTTACAATGGGGAAACCGGCGAAAAGCTTGAGCTGGAAACAGGCAAGGCTGTAACCGTAAACTCCCTTCACGTTATAGAAAAGACAAAGCTTCTCTGGTTCCCCGATGATAACGGCGACAGTATCGGCGATTACAACAACAAAACTATGTCCTACACCGAGGATGACGTATACTGCGAAATGACCAGAAAGTATACCTTTACCGGTCCTCAGATAAAGCTTAATTGCGATTACAAATACGTTAAAGACGTAAGCCACAGCCGTTCCTACACCTGCATGCTTCCCATTAACAAAAAATACGGTCTGTGGTGCGAAATGTACGATAACGACGGCAAGCTTTTGAAGACCATAGAAACCCTTAAGGTAGGCGCGGCGGATTATTCCGGCCCCTCCAATTCCGGCAACGCCGCATCCAGAGCCGTTGTTTACGGTTATGCAGACCCCAGATATCAGTTTGACGT
>JAGCNA010000135.1 GCA_017646185.1 Clostridia bacterium | reverse complement strand
GCGGTACCGCCTGCGGAATCACCCTCTACCAGATAAAGCTCGGTATATTCGGCTCTTCTTTCGTTACAGTCCGCAAGCTTTCCGGGCAGGGAGGAGGATTCAAGCAGACCTTTTCGTCTTGTTAATTCTCTTGCTTTTCTTGCCGCTTCTCTTGCACGGGATGCGGAAACCGCTTTTTCCAAAATTATTCTTGCGGTGGCGGCGTTTTCCTCCAGATATATGGCAAGCTTTTCGTTTACCATACTTTCTACAAGGGTGCGTATTTCGGAGTTACCCAGCTTTGCCTTTGTCTGGGATTCAAACTGGGCGTCTACCAGCTTAACGCTTACCACGGCGGTAAGACCTTCACGCACGTCATCACCGCTCAGCTTGTCGCCCTCTTTTAAAATATTGTATTTTTTGCCGTAATCGTTTAAAACCTTTGTAATTGCACTGCGGAATCCGGTTTCGTGGGTACCGCCCTCGATGGTGTGCATGTTGTTTGCAAAGGAAATAATACTGTCGTTATAAGTGTCGTTGTACTGAAGCGCCACTTCCGCAACGGAGGTTCCCTTGGTGCCATTAATATATATAACGTCACTGTGGAGGTTTTCCGCGCCCTTTTGCTCGTTTATATAGGATACAAACTCTCTTATACCGCCTTCAAAGCAGAAATGCTCCTCACTTGCGGGCTCCACACGCTCATCTCTCAATATAATGGAAGCGCCTGCGTTAAGGAACGCCTGCTCACGCAAACGGGTGCGTACGGTTTCGGTATCAAACTCAACGGTTTCAAAAATCTCTGCATCGGGCCAGAAGCGTACGGTAAGACCGTGTTCCTCGGTCTCTCCGGTTTCACGCATGGCTTCAACCATATTACCACGCTCAAAAGCAACGTAATACTGCTTTCCGTCACGGTGGTTATATGCTTCCAGACGCTTGGAAAGAGCGTTAACAACAGATGCGCCAACGCCGTGAAGTCCGCCTGCTATCTGGTAACCGCCGCCGCCAAACTTACCGCCGGCGTGGAGCACGGAAAAGATAACTTCAAGTGTGGGCTTGCCCTGAGTGGGGTGAATACCGCTGGGCACGCCTCGTCCGTTATCCTTAACGGTGCAGGAACCGTCTTTTTCAAGCACAACGATAACGTCCTTACAGTAGCCCGCAAGGATCTCGTCAATAGAGTTATCCACTATTTCGTATATAAGGTGGTGCAGACCGCGGGCAGACGTGGTACCGATATACATACCCGGTCTTTTGCGCACCGCCTCCAAGCCTTCCAATACTTGGATTTGACTATCGTCGTAATTTTTGATTTCACTCATAATTTTATCCTCTCCTTTTTAAATGAGGAATGATGAATGAGGAATGATGAATAAAGGTTGATTTTTGCGTAAAACGCAAAAATCTTCAGTTTCTTTTCACTCTTCTCTTTTCTCTCTTCACTTCTCTGTTCTATTCACCAGCGTATCGGCTAAAAACGAACTGATATACACGCTTTCCGATATCCCGTCGTCTGCCACAACAAAGCTTTCCGGCATACGTTTTCCGGCGTAAATAATCTTCATTTCCTTTTCCGCCGTCTTTAAAAAATCCTTGGTCACGGGGGAAACTGTGGCGGTATCCATATTAAAAATACCGATAATCTCTTTCTTTTTAATACTTATATCATTTTCAAGATTTACAAACATTTTCCCTTTTCCACCTTTATCACTTGGGCTTTCGGCAACAGGGAAGAAAGGCTTTCGTCACAGCCGGTAATAATAACCTGCCGTCCCTCAATGCGTTTTAAAATATAATCTCTGCGGTTTTCGTCCAGCTCGCTCAACACGTCATCCAGCAAAAACACGGGGTATTCTCCCGTAAGGGATCTTGAAATCTCTCCCTCCGCAAGCTTAAGTGCCAGCACAACGCTTCTCTGCTGACCCTGACTTCCGTAAGAACGGGCGCTTTTACGGTTGATGTGTATTAAAAGATCATCCTTCTGGGGTCCGCATACGGTCTGTCTTTTTTCTTTTTCCGTCTGCCTTTTTTCTTTAAACAGATTAAGGTAGCTTTCTTTAATATCGTTTGCCGTTTCACCCTCGCTTTGGGTAACGTAGGTAAGGGACATTTCCTCCCTTTCCTCCGACATATCAAAAAGAAAAATTTTTCCGCTTTCTTCCAAAGCTTTTATATATTTTCTGCGGTTTACGGTAATATTTGCGGCAAGGGCAGCCATACGCTCGTCATAAACGTCAAGCAGCTCGTCAAAAACCGCATTACCCTTTAAATGGGCGTTTTTTTGTATAAGCAAACGGTTATATTCATTTAAAGACGCCACGTGGCGGGGAAAAGACTGGCATATCGCCATATCAATAAATCTCCGTCTGCCCTCGGGTGCACCCTTTACCAGATCCAGATGGTCGGGTGTAAAGATAACGCATCTGAACGCCCCCAAAAATTCGCTCATTTTGGAAATAGGG
>JAGCNA010000134.1 GCA_017646185.1 Clostridia bacterium | reverse complement strand
CTGACCGGTAGAAAGGTTGGTAAGTACCATATCCTTTTTAAGAGTACCGTTGAGCACCTTGAAGTAGCTCTTTTTACCGAACTGGTCTGCAACGGTCTTGAATACGAAGATGGAAGTATCGCCTTCATCGGAAGATGCTACAGACTTCTCGTTTCCTTCGCTGTCGATCATGGTTTCGTTATGACGATCCTTGGGAGAAGAGAAGGAAGCGGCGACAATGTTCATAAGAGTTCTTACGCCGGCGAGGGTGAAAGCAGAACCGGAGAATACGGGTGCGATGGTACCGGTAATAAGGCCTGCGTTCATAGCAACGATCTTTTCATCTATTGTAAGGGATTCTTCGTTGAAGAGAACCTTTTCGATAAGCTCGTCGGAAGTTTCTGCAAGAGATTCATCCAGCATCTTCTTATAACGATCCATAGTGTCCTGCATATCTGCGGGGAGAGTTGCGGGATTGGGTTTGCCGCTCTTATCGAAGGTAAATGCTTCTTCGGTAAGAAGGTTATAGAATCCAACGTCTGCCTTGCCTTCGTGGTAAGGAACGAAAACGGGACATACGGTGTTTCCGAACAGATCACGCAGCTGACCGAATACTCTTTCAAAGCTTGCGTTTTCATCATCCATCTTGTTGACAAAGAATGCCTTGGGAAGCTTGCCTGCCATATCCCAGCAAAGCTCGGTACCAACCTTGGGACCGGACTTACCGTCAACAACAAGGATTGCTGTGCCGACAACGCGGAGAGCCTGCTTAACTTCACCTGCGAAATCGAAGGTACCCGGAGTATCTACAAGGTTTATTTTTACGCCCTGCCACTCAAAGTTAGCGAGAGAAGCAGAAACGGACATAGTGCGCTTGATTTCTTCGGGGTCAAAGTCCATTACGGTATTTCCGTCTACAGTTTTGCCGAGACGGTCGGTAACCTTGGAAAGGTAAAGCATGGATTCGGCAAGAGAAGTCTTACCGTCACCGCCGTGACCCATCAAACATATATTACGAATTTTGTCAGAAGTATATTTAGCCATAAAAATTTCCTCCATAGTATTGCGTTAAAATTCTAACAATTTATTATATAATAATCTTTCAAATTATTCAAGAGGCTTTTTTGAGCATTCAGCCGTCGAGAATGTAAATTTGTAGAGGTCTTTTTTGTGCACTTTTCACAAAATCATGGATAAAAGCCATACAGGGAGCACCCAAGCGAACTGGAAGAGCGCCGTATACAGCGAAGGAATGCTGCTCGTATCACCGGAGAATATGATAAAGCACGCCGCAACGAGAGAAAGCAATGTGCCGATAACACATATCATTCCGTTGCTCTTTATAATGTGACGGGTTTTATCGCAAAGGGCAAACACTCTTAAGAAATTGTGCAGACCGGAATTGGTAACGATACCGGAATCTATTTCCTTTGCTACCTTGGTCATATCCTCGGGATTGCCTGCCTTGAGTATGGCGATAGGACATTTTTTGTATTTGATGCCGTTTGCCAAAAGCTCGTTGTTTATATTGGGGTCAAGGGTTTTGATACCCACGCAAAGACCGGATTTGTTCATATCACGGAGCAATTCGTCAAAGAGAGGATTAATGGAGTACTTAACGTACAGCTTTACCGCAAGACGATCACCCACGGAAACGAACATAACGGAACCGACGCTGTTTTCATACATATCGTCAATTTCGTCCTTAGGAGCTTCAAAGCGGTAGCGGCGCATATAAGCACGCTTACCTATAAAGTACTCCTTGCCGTCCAACACCACACGCAATCCGTCGGAAGCGGATTCAAGCACACGGATATATTGGGCAGGCTCTACCGGCTCTGTTATGGTAGAGGACAGCACCTTTTCCAAAGGACCGCCCACATAGTTGAATATTTTTGAAAGCTCTATAAGAACACGGTCTATACGGAAATCACCGTAGGTTCTGAAGCTGGTTATCTTTACGAGATGGGGAGGATAAACCTCTGTATCCGCAAAAGAAACCACGGAAGCATCTGCATATTCTTCTGCCACTGCGGGACCGATAAAGCAAGAGGATGAACGGTTTGCTCTGCGGTTTGCGGTGCACAAAGGCATAGCGATAATAAAGAATGCGGACAAGGGCAAGCTTACCGAAAGTGTGAACATTGCACCGTTAAGCGCATCGGTCACCGTTGCTCCCGTAACCGCTTTTACGCCGAATACCGCAATTGCGGCTATAATTACCAAGGGGAGAAGGAAATTAAACAGATCCTCGCTCTTGGGACGTTTATTGAGTCTTGCGAAAAATCCGCTTACGAATTTTGTCTTTTTAACGGTATATATATCGCTGTCTTCCAAAAGGTAGGAATAAAATTCATCGGATTCCTTGGAAGCTCCGCTTACACGGGATGCGGCATACTTACTGCGGGCGGACGCAATAACCTTAAAGCAGGCGTAGTCCTTCTTTGCCGTAAGATAATTGATGAATGCGGAGCAAACGCCGCAAACGGCAGGAGTAAGATTAAACAACCGGAGATCGGGATCTGCGGGAGACATAAACAATCTTACAAGGCTGTACGCAGACGCCGCAACAAAGGAAAAGAAGAATATACTTTCCGAAGTAAGATTAAAGGTAAACAACCCCTTTGCACCCTTGGCAAGAGAAGGCATAAGGGTCATACCGAGGAAGAAAAGAAGCTGGAGATCGGCAAGTATATACAAAACGCCGTATCTGCCCTGACTGAGATATATCGAATACCCTGCCCCGTTTTTGGTGGCAAGTTCAAGATATATAATTCCGAGCATAAAAAGAATTGCAACCGCAAGACGTCTGAAAGCGTGGCGTATTCCCCGCTTCATAAGACGGTTTACTTCGTTGTTCTGTGCTCTGTCGGTGTATTCGTATTCCCCGTCTTCTTTATCTGCGTCTTTTTCCGCTTTTTTATATTTTTCACGGATATAATCGGGAATATCATCACTTTCAAGATCGAGCTGTCCTAAAGCGAGCTTGAGCTCGATATCATCTTCATCAACAAAAGGACTGTCTGATATTTCGTCGGTATCGTCAGAAACGAGGCTGAGCTGAGCGCTGTCTGTTTCTTCATCGAGTCCTATTTTTCCGCTTACCACCTTTTCGGAAAGCTCTGCATACTCATCGTCAAAAACGGCGGTTTCCCGTTCGTCTTCCTGAGGAGGCATGGTATCGCCCATGGGGAAAAGCTCTTCCTGCTTGTATTCAACAGGCTTTTCCACCGTTTCGGGGTCCATAAAGCGGGAGGTATCTATTTCCGCAGGCTTTCTCTCTGCCTGACCGAGAGTATCTACGGTAGCACGCTCAAGAAGAGCAAAAAGCTCGTCTGCTCTGCGGCTCTTCATGGGCTTGTCCTTGTTGCCGTAATAATAATTTTTAAGCTCCGCATCATCCTCCATCCGTGCCGCCAAAGCGTCACGCAAGCCTTGAGTGGAGGATTTGGAATCCTGAATTTTAACACGGGAGGAATATTTATCTATAATATCCTCGGTTTCGGTTCTGTGCGGAATATTTCCGTCTACCGATTTTGTCTTTTCAAGCAGGGTGGTTTCACTCGGGATGTTCTTGTAATTGCCGGAGGGCATAGGTATATGACGGGCGGAATCGTTTTCCGCAGTAGCGTTTTGCAGACGTTTAAGTATATCCTCAACGCTGGATTCGTTTCTTTCGCTCATATCCTCTTATTCCCCCTTCCTGTGACGTTGGCGTGCCGCTTCAAACAGCATTACAGCCGCCGCAGCAGACACGTTTAATGAATTAAGCTCGCCGTACATAGGTATGGAAAGCACAAAATCGCTTTTCTCTTTAACTATTCGGGAAACCCCTTCCCCTTCGCTTCCAAGTACAAAGGCGATACCGCTATCGTCAAATTTCTCGCCGAAATAAGGGGTTCCGTTTGCTTCAAGGGCATAAACCCATACGCCTTTTGACTGAAGCTCCGAAATCACGGAAGCAATGTTTCCGACTCTCGCAACAGGAAGGCGGAAAACCGCACCTGCAGAAGATTTTGCAACGGTAGAGGTTAAAGACACGGAACGATGCTTGGGAATTATAACACCGTGGGCACCCGCACACTCTGCAGTACGGATTATGGCGCCCAGATTATGAGGATCGTTTATGCAATCGCAAATAACAAAAAACGGCTTTTCTCCCTTTTTATCGGCTGCGGCAAAAAGATCTTCCAGTTCGGCATACACTGTTTCGGGAACCAAAGCGGCAACGCCCTGATGCACTGCGCCGCCGGACATGGAATCCAGCTTTGCACGGTCAGTTTCCACAATGGGAATTCTTTTTGCGTTCGCTTTGCCGACAATGACCTTAATACTGCCCTCAACAGCGCCCTTCTGCACGTATATTTTATCTATATCTCTTCCCGAAGCAAGTAATTCAAGTACAGAATTCCTGCCCCAGAAAATATTATCGTTTCCGCTGTTGCGTATGGAATCATCACGCATATCAAGCACCTCTTTTCGGTAAACATACCTATTCCAAATAATTATAACACATTTATTTTATTTTGCCAACACTAATTTTTATTTTTTTCATAATAATATTATATTTTTATTTAAAAACAGAAAAATCCGCCCTGCTTAACGCAAGGCGGACAGAATTTTAAAAGCCGTTATTTATTTTTTCTTTTTGAAAAAGACAAACGCACACACAGCGGCTATGGCGCATACGGCAGCGGCAACGCACGCTACTATAACGCCGGTATTGCCTTTATCTCCGGATGCTGCGGAGGAATCGTCGCTTACGGCAGGCTCACTTACTTCAGAAGAAGAATCGGTATCTTCATCTGCAGGCTCAGAAGCCTCGGGTGCAACGGATACATCGGAATTTTCTTCGGAAACTTCGGGAGCTTCGGAG
>JAGCNA010000133.1 GCA_017646185.1 Clostridia bacterium | reverse complement strand
ATATAATCGGGAAATCCTTCCCCTTTTCTGCGGCTTGCACCCATAAGATTATTTCCGCCCAAGCCGGAAGACATGGTTAAAAAGTGTCTTAAGGTTATTTCCCGCACACCCTCGTCGGTAATAACAGGTAAATATTCGGGAAACAGATCCAGAATCTTATCGTCAAGACTTAATTTCCCTTCGTCGATAGCTATTCCCGCCGCGGTGGAAACAAAGCTTTTTGTGTGGGAATATATAAGGCGGGGGATCGAGGGAACAAAATGATGCTCCAAAACCATTTCGCCGTTTTGATACAAAGCCACAGCTTCGCACCCCGGATTATTTTTTGATAAAGCGTCTATAAACGCAAGTATTTTTTCTTTCATATTCAAAAGCTATCTCCGTTTTTATTTTGTTTCATACCTGTCCGGCAGGTAAAAAGGAATTCCGAAAGCGCCGCCGTGGCGTTTTAAGTTGATGGTATCGCCTTTTTCGTAACCATCATAAGTCGAGCGTTCCACGTCCAATTTAAGCTCGCCCTCTTCGACTTGCATTATTATGTAGTGATAGTCGCTGCCCTTGCTTCTGCTTCTAATATATTTATCCTCCACAGTAGTGGAAACCGATACGGGCTCACTCGTATCGAAAACGTGGTTTGCGGCGCGTAAGGAACCGTCTGTTACAACAACCGAGAGAATAAACACCATAACAAGCAACGATGCGTTCTTGCTCTTTACGTTGTTTTGGAAGATAATGCGTTTTTTATAAATGAGTATACCGAACACCGCCGTTACAAGGGCGGCACCGATAGCCGCGGCTATATAAAAGGTCTTTTCCCCCGAAACAAAACCGTATCTTCTTCCGATAGCAAAACTGCGGGCGAACAAGCATACAATCGCAAAGCAAGCGGTTAAAGAGGATGAATCGTATTTTAATCCCCCTTTAACGGAAGCATAAACGATGATACCGATTATCTGCGCCCATATCCAGAAAACAAAAAGTGTTATGTATATAACGTGGTGAGTATACCCCGATGGCACCATAAAAAACAAGGCGGAAACGGTGGTCACTATACCGCTTATAATGCTTTTTCGGGAAATATCGAACCAAATAGCAAGCAACGCAAACACGCCGATACAGCATTTGCATATAAGCTGTTCGGTTTCGGTTTCAGCCCCAAGGCTGAAAAGCGCGGATGCCAAAAATCCCACGCAGAATACGGCAAAAAGCTTTCCTCTGACACTGCTGAGATCAAAAGGGAATTTTCTTTTCAGTTTCACAATATCACCTCACGGCAATTATACCACACGCAAAACACAATGTCAATAATCAGTACCTACGAGAAACATCTGCTTACAGATCGTAATCGTCTTCGTTCATAAGGAAAAATTCGGGCAAATCTCTCTCAAGTATATGGGCGTTGTGTCCTCTGATATACTCCGTCTTGGACGAATATCCGTGCCAAGCATAGTAATACCCTTGTCCGCTCCAATTCTCCTCGGGGATTAAAACTACCGTAATATCCAACGTTTTTCTTTGGTTTCCGTGGGGAACAAAATGTGCGGTTATACATTTTTCGTACTGTGCTTTTACAAGCTTTGAACCCTTCAGTTTTTTGTCAATTGCAGGAATCTTAATTTCGGGGCAATGAGCTCTGAACGCCCACTGTCCGTCAGAAAGCTGCGCCTTCTCAAGCTCCACGGGAACGTCATTTATTTTCACATCGGAAAAGGTAATATCGTCGTTTTCAACGTAACCGCCGAGAAAATAAAGATACACGCCCTTGGATTCTCTGCCTTTGTTGAGAAACAACACATAGCTTCGTGTTTCCGTCTTAAACGGTATGTGTGAAGTTTGGAACATAGAAAACGCAGGCAGATCGGAGTTTTCTCTCGCTTCATTCTCGCTTTTGCTGTGCACCGCTTTTTTAAACAAATTTCTCATATCAATACTCCCGAACAGTTTTAATTATTATACATCCATTACCGTTTTGTGTCAATTACCACAAAAAGCCACTCCAGAAAAAACACCTCACAAAAGCCACCCCATAAACACTAAATGACCCTTGATCGACTTTCTTTACAATCGACCAAGGGTCATTTATGTTCTGT
>JAGCNA010000132.1 GCA_017646185.1 Clostridia bacterium | reverse complement strand
CGGTCATAAAGGGGAGAAACAAAGAATTTATCCAGCGCTTTAAAATCCATTAACTCAAGCTGTTCTTTTGTAATAAACCCTTTTTCCGTAAGCCTTTCCGCCTCTGCTCCGGCACCGAGAAAGCTTGCGATTTCAAAATCCGCAAACTGCATAAACAAATGGTTTGCCGTGCCCTTTTCTGCGGCAGACACCTGCTGTGTTCCCAAAAACTTTGGCTTGCGCAAAATACTGCTCTGCCGTACCGTGCGGGTGTATTCTTCCTCTTCCAAAAGACCTCTTCGTATTTCGGAAACGGAAATTTTAGCGGGCGTATCCCATCCGCTTTGAGGGTATACAAATTCAAGCCGTGAACGCAGATCTTCCGCAGGAGGTAAAAACAGCCGTTTTTCTTCCTCTCCGATTTGTGCAGACACTTCTGCCGCCAAAACGGTTTTAAAGGTGTAAAAGTCGGTGTTTTCCGTGCCAAGGGACTGTATTATCCAGTCTGCGTGGCATTTGCCGGTGCGCATATCGCCTCCGAGCTCGTCGAATTCGTCGGCTTTTGCGGTAATATAAAGTCTTTCTCTGCCTCGGGTTAAAGCAACGTAAAGCTTTCTCGCCTCTTCTGCGGTGCTGTCATAAAGCTCTTTTATAAGCAGGCTGTCGGTCACGCAGTTGTTTTTGGTAAGCATACCGTTTGCTTGGGAAAACCTTACGCCGATCCCGTCCTTTCTCAAAACGAAATACACGCTGTCCTGCCCTCTGAACTGTCTGTCCGTATCCGCCAGAAATACCACGGGAAATTCAAGCCCTTTGGAACGGTGTACGGTCATCAGCTTAACTGTGTTGCCTCCGTCATCCGGTGCTTTTGCTTCTTCCAGCTCTTCGGTTTCGTCAAGATACTTTAAAAATGCGTTAAGCCCCTTGTATGAGCTTTCCTCGTATCTTCGGGCGAAATCGTACAGCAGCATAAGGTTGCGGTGCTTTTTCTCCCCGCCTTTTTCGCTCAGCGCGGCGGAGATCATACCGCTTTCGTTGTAAAATTGCCATATAAATCTGTGGGCGGGAATACCCTCCGCCCCAAGACGCCACAAATGCAAAGCGGAAACCAGCCTTTTGCATTTTGCGGAAACGTCTTTGGAAATACATTCTTTTTTCGCACCCACTATTCTTCGGGGCAGGGGGGTGGCTCCCAAAACCGAAGGGAAACAGCGGTAGCGTTTTTTCTTTTCTCTGTCCTCTTTAAAGGCGTTTGCCGCACCCTTAACGCAATCGTACAGGCAATCGCTGTTTACACAGCGGCGTATTTTCAGCATTTCGTCTGCGGTGAAATTAAAGAGAGGGGAACGCATTATACTTGCAAGGGGAATATCCGCCGTAGGGTTGTCTATAGCCTTTAATCCCGCAATGGCAAGCAGTATCTCCTGCTTATCCAAAAAGCTTTCGCTTTTTTCCGCTTTAAAGGGAATTCCCGCTTTTTCAAACACCTTTTTGTATATGCTTATATTGCTTTTCAAAGCGGTAAAAAGTATGGCAATATCACCGTATTTTATAGGTGTGCCGTCATTTTTCGGTGTCCCCGCAAGCTCGTTTATACGGGTTGCGATATATTCCGCTTCCGCAGTCTGCTTTTCTTCGGCGTTCATTTCCTTTTCCCCTTTTATAAGGGTAAAGCAAACGGGGTGGTCACCAAGGTTTTCTTTTTTTGCAAAGATAAGTGCTTCTTCGGAATAATTCATACTGTCGCTGATCTCTTTTATTCCGGAAAACACCTTGTTGCAAAAGAGTATAATATTCTCGTCACAGCGGAAATTTTCGCGCAGTATCACTTTTTCCGTGTTTTTTACCTTTCCGAATATGTTGCAGTACCCCTTGAAAATATCGGGGTGTGCGCTTCTGAAACGGTAAATACTCTGTTTTACGTCCCCCACCATAAATCTGTTATCGGAAGAAAGCAGGGCGAATATTCTGTCCTGCAAGGGGTTCGTGTCCTGATATTCGTCAACGTATATTTCGTCAAACTGTTTTTTTATTTCAAGGCACAGAGGAGTGGGGGCTCCGTCCTTTTCCAGCAAAGAAAGCATTAAATGCTCCTGGTCCGAAAAATCTATTACTCCCGCATTTTCTTTTAAGCGGGTGTAGGTATCGTCAAATTCAAAAAGAAATTCCTTTGCCGCTTTTATAAGGGCAAGATTTGTTTTCATATCCTCAAGGTTCGTTTCGGAGGAAAAAACAAAATACCGTCCCCGTATGCTTTTTATTTCTTCAAAAATATCGTTTTTTACAGCGTATATCTTTTCTTTTTGAATTTCGCTGTTATATCCTTTTGTGGGCAGACGGGGATTTTTCAAAGCGTTTATATATTCTCTCGTCCCATCGTATCCTGCGGGGAAAAGGGATAAAAGCGTGTCCAGCTCCTCGGCAAAGGCGTATAAAGAGGGCAGGTATATCTCCTCTTGCACGTCAAGGGCATATTTGCAAAGCTTTTCCAGATTTTCTCTTGCGGTAAGTATACATTTTTCCGCTTCGTCCATTATTACGGAGCAAACTTCGGTGTTTGTGTATTCACCCTTTTTGCAGTCTTTTTCAAGCTTTTCAATAAGCTCTCCCAAAAATCTGCGGTAATTGGGGTATACCCGCAATTCCTTGTAAAGCCCCAGCATAACGTCTGCAAAGCGTTTGTCGCTTTTCCGTCCCGAAAAACCGTCTGCCAGCAGCATAAAATGGGGCTGCTGCTTTTCGTATCCTTCGTTAAGCGTTTTTTCCATACTTTCCTGCAAAAGCAGGCTTGATTCCGTTTCGTCTGCGGCGCGTACGTCGGGTGTTATTCCCAAAACCGAAAAATACTGCTTTATACGGGAAAAGCAAAAGGCGTGCACCGTGGAAATATCTGCGGCGGGAAGTGACATAAGCTGTCCCGCAATATGACGGTCGGCAGGGTTTTCCGCCTGCGCCTTCATAAGTCCCTTGTAAAGCTTTTCCTTTACGTCGGATGCGGCGGCTTTGGTAAAGGTTACCACAAGATATCTGTTGATATCGCTTCCCTCAAGCAGGGAACGCAGTATGCGGCTTGTCATAACGGTGGTCTTACCGCTTCCCGCACCTGCGGAAACAACCATGCTCACGTTTTTTGTTTCTATGGCTTTGTTTTGCGACGGGGTGAAATCCGGCATAAAGCATTTCCTCCTTTTTTAAAAATCAGTTGTTTCTGCAAAACGACTTATATTCGCAGTATCTGCAGGCGTTTATACTTCCTTCTTTGATAGGGTCTATACACATATCGCCGGATATGAGCCTATCTCCCATATTGCGTACGGTGGTTTTAAGCTGTTGTTCCAAAGCGTCAAACTCTTCCAAGGTCTTTGCGCTTACGCTTCTTGCGGAAACGGAGCCGTCCTTGTTAAGCTTTGCGGGGATAAACACTCCGCCGCCGTCTTGCTCCATGGCTCGGATAACCTCGGGGTCTGCCAAAACAAGACCGCTTTTTTTAAACCCGTAAACCGCTTCTTCCTCGGGGTCCGGGTATTCTTTGCCGCCGTCCAGCTTGGGGGCGGATGCAGGCATATACAGTACGCCCGCAGGCAGGGTTTTTTCCGTTTTATCTGCGGCACAGCAGGCAAAAAGATACATAAGCAGCTGCAGATCCAAGCCCTTTTCCACTCTTTCCGCAGAAAAACGCTTGTCTCCCGTTTTGTAGTCTATTACACGTAAGTATGTTTTCCCGTCAATAACGCAGGTGTCCGTGCGGTCAACTATACCCCGCAGGAATATTTTGCCCTTTTCCGTCTTTACTTCAACGGGAGGCAGGTCGCCCATACCTATCTTTACTTCAAAACCGCTGGGGCAGAATTTGCTTTGCTCAAATTCCGCAGAAATATTTTTTATAATAAGATTAAGTGTCTTTTTAAATCTGCCCACCGCATAAGCAAACCGTTTATCTGCGGCATATTCTCCCGCCACGGAAAGAATATAGGTTTCTGTAAGACGGTCTACTTCTTTTTCCCGTTCACTGTCGGGCAGGGGAACAAACTTTCCCTCTTCCACACGGGCGGAAACAAATTCCTCCAGTATGCTGTGAACGAATGTGCCTATCTCGGGTGCGGCAAATGCGGCTTTTTTGTTTTCTTTAAGCTTTAACAGATATTTTGCAAAGAAAGAAAAGGGGCAGGATGCGTATTTATCCGTACGGCTGGGAGTAAGGGTGTGCACGTTTTGGTCAAGACACACGGTGGCGTCTTTTTCGTACAGTCCCATTCCCTCTGCCTTTTCTTCCCACAAGCCGTAAAGGGATTTTTTTATGTATGGGTTTTGGATACCGCCGTAATACCGCTTTGCGGAGGGAATACAGTACAGCAGATCCGTTTCCTTTTCCCCGAATTTCTCTTCTTTTATTCCCAAAAGCTCTTTTATGCGCATTACCGCAACGGATTCACGCAGGGTGCCTCCGGTAAGGTCGCCGGCAGGGTAGGTTATATACAGCTTTTCCTCAGGTGCGCTTACCGCCGCGGTAAAATAAAACCGCTGTTCGTTTTGCTGTCTTAAAAGGGGAAGCGCCAAAGGAATTCCCGCCTGCTCCAAAAGGGTGTTTTCCCTTTCGTCAAACAAGCCGCTTCTGCGCACCGCCTTGGGGAACTCACCGTCGTTTACCCCCATAAGTATGCAGGCACGGCAGTTTTCGGGGCGGATAAGGCTGGCGTTACCGATCGTAACGCTGTCATTCAAAGCGGGTATCGCTCCCACTTTGCGGGAGGATATCATAAGAGAAAGGTATCGGTGCAGTCTTTCGGGGGTAGTCTTTTCCTCTCCGCAGACAGAAACCAACCTATCGAAAATATCTATAAGGGCATCCCATACCCGGGAGGTTACGTTGCTTTCCCGTTCCTTGCCGCTGTCCATAAGAATACGGGCACGGGCAAGCAAACGCTTATCCGCCTTTGCGGATATAAGCAATCCGTACAGCGCCTCCACACCGCTTTTAACGGTAAGGTCTTTGGAAACCAAGGTTTCGTATACGGGCAAAAGAACGTCTGTCATTTTTTCCTTTGCGGCGTTTACGGTGTTAAGTATATGGGCGGAATATTCGGTAAGGGTTCCCGTATATCCTTCGGGATTCATCATCCAGGGGTTACCGTCCCGCCAACGCTTTCCTCTTATTCCCCACGTGTCGGTATAACGGGAAAGCAGGTCTCTTTCTCTTGCGTTAAGATCGCAATAGCTGTTTTTTATGTATTTGCTTACGGCATAAGGAGCGAAATCCGTTACGGCTATTTCCAGAGCAGACAAAACAAACGCCACCACGGGCTTTGTGGTAAGCTCGTCCTTTACCGACATATAGCAGGGTATCCCGTCGGAAGCAAACACCGTGTCAATTATTCCATCGTATTTTTCGGCGTTGCCCGTTATCACCGTAATATCACGGTAGCGGTAGCCCTTGCGTATAAGGGAATGTATAATACTGCTTACCGCCGCCGCTTCCTCAAAGCTGTCGGAAGCAGATATTATCTTTACGTTGTCCGTGTTGCCTTCAAAAACGGGAGCGGAATGGTCCCACAGAAAATCCTGCAGGTATTCAATACTTTCTTCCTTTGTCCGCTTGTTGTCCGTAAGCACCAAGTCTTCGCAGATAGGGGAATATTCCTTTATCTTTTCGCTGCAAAGGGTGGTTTCTTTGTAAAGCTCGGGGTCTTCTCCGATAAGGAATGATATATAAACGTCACTTGCGCTTTGCAATATAATTTTTATTATCTCTTCTTCCTGGGGCGTGTAGGTGTAACAGCTGTCAATAAACACCGTTTTCCCCTCAAAGAAACGGGGCGTATCCTCCCGCAAAGCAAGATGGGTAAGCCCGTCGTTGGGGTCATACAGATTTTTCGGGGTCTTTTTTTCGTATTCTTTTAATATAATTCCCATATCGGAAAGTTTTTCCGAAAGGGTTTTGGAGGGTATTTTTTCCTTTGCCTCCAAAAGCATATCGGGAGTAATACCCCGCATTTTAAGGTTTGCGGCGGTATCCCCCAGCTTTTTAATAAAATCGTTGTCCTCTGCAGAGAGGGCGTATTGGGTAAGGGAATCCTTTACTCCGTACAAAGCGGATGCAATCAGCACGTTTCTGCAGCCCACATCCATATATTCCGCATCAAGTCCACCGAACTGCCTTGCAATACGGTTGGGCAGACGCTCAAAGTTAAGTACCTCGCAGTACATATTAAAGGTGTCTCCCAAAAAAGAGGAAAGCTTTCTTTCGTACGCCACAGATTGCTGTTCGGGCACGATAACGATACACTGCTGACCGTCGGATATACATTCTTTTATTTTGTTTATAATAATGCGTGTTTTTCCGCTTCCGCCTTTTCCTATAATACGGTGCAGCATATCTTTTTTTCACTCCTTTTTCAGATTTCCCAAAAATTCAAGTATTTTAAACCTGAATTTATATTTCACTTTGTTTGTCTTTGTAAATACGTTTACCGCATCCTCGCTCATACCCGTGTCTTCCAAAGCGTCCTGCGCCGTGGCGGCAGAAAGACACAAAGGGGGAAACAGCACGCACCACCAGTTTTTTCCTTCCCCTTCGCCAATGATAATGCGCAGGGACGTATAGGTGCCCGCAGGGAACATTACTCCGTCGTATTCCCGTGTTTCGTAATATTCCTTGCCGAATTCCGCCCGTACCGTCTGCCCTTTTGCCGTTTCTTGGGCAATACGGGTAATCTCCGTCTGCAGCGTTTCTACGTCGGTTATCATTTCAAGATAAGGGCTGTTTTCTATAATAGCGTCCCTAACTTCAAGCTTTAAGCTTTGGTCTTCACGTGAATCGCTGTTTGCCAGTATGTGCAGTCTTACCGTGGTATCGTAAATGCTTTTTTCCCCTCTCGGCATAGCGAGATCGGATATTATTACCGTCAGCATTACCGCCGCAATACAGATAATGAGTTTTGCTTTTGTAATCATTTTGTATATTCCTCCGTTTCCCGTAGATTATGTACGCAAACGAGAGGTTATATACAGAGTTTACACCATTATTTCCGTTCCGTCAAGGTAATTTTGAGCGTTTTAACTCTTGACAAAACCTTTCAAATGTTGTTTACTGTATACAGTAATATTTACAGAGGTGTAATTAAATTATGATCATCAGAAATTCCGTAAAAGGTATTATAATAAAGGGCAACAAGCTTTTGGTTGCGGAAATGGAAAATAACGGAACATACTATACTCTCCCCGGCGGAAAACAGCGTCCCGATGAGCTTATTTTCGATACGTTAAAGCGTGAGATGGCAGAAGAAGCGGGCTATGATATCGACCCCAAGGAGATAATGTTCAT
>JAGCNA010000131.1 GCA_017646185.1 Clostridia bacterium | reverse complement strand
GAATACCTTGTTATCCCCTACCACGACGGTTCTATGGACAGCCCCGTTTTGTTAAAGGATATGGTTTTGGGCTACGTTGTATATTATGACGAGATGAAGGATGATGATATTATCCTTAATCTTGATACGGACAGAGAAGCGGTTTCCCTGACCGCCCGTGAGGACTGCACCGTTACCTTACTGGATTACGAAACCGGCAATGCTGTTTCGGAAGCAGTGACTTTGAAAGCGGGTCAGCGCATTTTTGTTAACTGCGCAATCCCCGAGGGTATGCCCGCCTACAAAATTTCGGTTAAGACCGCCGAATACACTTCCCTGTTCACCCTTGCCTATGACGGCAGAGGCGAAACCAACGTATTTTTCTTAACTCCCGAAATGTATAAGTAAAGAAAAAAGCTCCCAAAAGGAGCTTTTCTTTTATGTATCACTTTTTCTTTCTGAATCTTAAAACAGACCACATTATTATGATTATCTGTCCCGGAATGCCGATGAAGAACAGCTGCCAGATGGTTATTCCGCAGAGGTGCAGGTTTATGCCCAAAGCGGCGATGAGAGACCACATAAGCAGAGAGATTATGGGGTAGTTTCTGCGCACGGAAAACCACGTGGAATTGAATACCAGCCACACGATGGCGGAAACGGGCATAGCGTAAACAAAGGAAAGCCAATGCAAACGGGTTATGGCGGGCACCGCCTGCAAAATTACAAACACCGCCGTGGCAATGAGCCACACCAAAAGCACGCTCATGGTGGTGATGACCACACGGTTTGTATGCTTGCGCTTTTGCTTTGATTCTATATCCTCTACCGCCGCAGAAAAGCTTTCGTGCTCTTCCTCCGTAAGCCAATCCAAAGAAACGCCGAACAAAAGAGAAATGTTTTTGAGCACGGCAATATCCGGCAATGATTCCCCTCTTTCCCATTTGGAAACAGCTTTGTCCGAATAATTCAGCTTTTCGGCAAGCTCGGATTGGGTCATTCCCGTTGTCTGACGTAAGCTTATTATATTTTTTGCAATAATACTTTTAAGCTCCATAAAAAATCTCCGCCGTAATGTTTACACTACAGTATAACACATTACGGCAGGATTATCAAGGAGAAAATTTATCTTTGTTTTTTGGTGCGTTTATACAAAAACAATAAAGAGGGGGTGTTGTTGCGGAGTATAAAAACGGGAAGCATACTCAACACAAAGTTGACACACGCCACGGGAAGCCATATCCCCACGCCACCGCAAAAGGGCAAAAAGCCGATAACGAATCCGCCCACAGCGTTTACTATATGTATTGCCACGCCGTAATTGGATTCCAGCAAAAAGCGGGAAAGATAACTGCTGTCCGTCGCGCTTTCCAGCTTATCCTTGTGGAAATTTGTGAATCCCCCAAGCTCCGGCACGAAGGACGCAAGACGCTTTACCTTTAATTTTGAATACAGCCGTTTTTCAAAACGGGAGACGTTGAACGCCTTTTTTTCGGGGGCAAACCATTTTTCCGGCAGACGGCGTATAAGAAATGCGGTTATACCGTCGTATGCGATAACGGAAGCGGTGCCCAGCACAGAAAAAAGGGCTGTGAACCAAAAATCACCTGCGCAAAGGGTGTTCACAAGAATTATTATTACATTTGCTGTTGCGATGGTTGCTGTGTAAAACATTTATTCTCCGTAACCGTGGTAT
>JAGCNA010000130.1 GCA_017646185.1 Clostridia bacterium | reverse complement strand
ACCTCTTCTTTTGCAATAAAGCCGGTAATAGCCGCGGCTGCCAACTGCCATGCGCCGAAGCCCAAGGGAATGAGCACTACCGCAAAGGGCGATGCAATGGAAGCAAGAATGGAATCTGCAGGTTCTACCATCTGGAAACGCCAGTTATATGTTGCCATAATGGTAACCACCGCATTGCAAACCAAAATTACCGTTCCCGCTTTGACAATATACGACCAACCGCGGGAAAGCATGGCTTTGAACGCACCCCAAAGAGAGGGGAATTTGTATTCGGGAAGCTCTATTATGAAATAAGACTTTTTGTATTTATATCCGGATATCCACTTGATAAGCAGAGCGCCGAAAAATATAATAACAAGCCCCATAAAATACATTGCGGGAGAAACCCAGCTTGATTCGGGGAAAAACGCTCCTGCAAAAAGGGATATAATGGGTATTTTTGCACCGCAGGGCATAAAGGGTGAAAGCATTGCGGTTGCTCTGCGCTCACGCTCGTCTCTTATGGTACGGCAAGCCATAATTCCCGGTACTGCACAGCCGGTGCCCACCACGAAGGGGATTACGGATTTACCGGAAAGACCAACCTTTTTAAAGATAGGGTCAAGCACCACGGAAACGCGGGACATATAACCGCAGTCCTCCAGCAAGGCAAGCATAAAATACATTACCATTACCAAAGGCAAAAAGCCCAGAACGGCGCCTACGCCGCCGATGATACCGTCTACAATTATGGTCTGCAAAAGGGGAGAAGCGTTTGCCATAAGTCCGCCAACCCATTCGCCGAACATTTCTATATATGTAACCAAGCCGGGGATAGCCGTATTGCCTATCTCCACGCCTTCTGCCAGCCATGCGCCGGGACCTACCTGCGAGATCCAGAAAACAGCCCACATAACTACGGCAAAAATGGGAATTCCCAGCCACTTATTGGTGATGATATTATCTATCTTATCACCGAAGTTTCTTTCCTTTGTAAAGACCTTGCGGGTTTCGACCTCGCTTACGATCTTGTTTACAAATTCAAATCTCTTGCGGTCTGCCAAGGTAACTGCGGCTTTATCCGTAAGATCGATTTCACCCCCGTCGTAAGGGGCTGTCTGGGTCTTGCCCGCCAGACCGACGGCTGTTTCCATTACCTCTTTAAGTCCTTGGGCAGAGGTGGAAACCGTATCAAAAACGGGACATCCTAATTTTGCGGATAATGCGGAAGCGTCTATAACCGTTTCTTTTTTTTCGTTAATATCTCTTTTGTTAAGCGCCACAACGGTGGGAATACCCAATTCAAGAAGCTGTGTGGTAAAAAACAAGCTTCTGCTTAAATTGGTTGCATCAACAATATTTATAATAACGTCCGGCTTTTCGTTTTTAACGTATACGCTGGTAACGCTTTCCTCCGCTGTAAAGGGAGACATGGAATAAGCGCCGGGAAGGTCTACTGCCGTTATCTGCATTCCTGCAGGGCAGTATATTTTCTTTACGGGATGCTCTTTTTTATCAACTGTAACGCCTGCCCAGTTGCCCACCTTTTCGCTGCTGCCGGTAAGCGCATTATACATTGTGGTCTTGCCCGAATTGGGGTTTCCCGCTAATGCAATTCTCATTCCTTTTTCTCCTTTCAAAAATTTTAGTTAGCAAGGACTAACCGCCCTGCCAAATAAAAGGGCTTATACAGCCTTTTTATATAATAATTGCCTGCGCCAACTGATTGTCTATACAATAACGGGCATCCTTTACGGAAATAACGCAAGTGCCCTTTCTGCGGGATACCACGGTTATTTTTTCACCGCTGTAGCATCCCAGAGTGAACAAAAAGCTATCCAGCTCCTCGTCCTCCGTTTCTATGGCGCGGATGATATATTCGACACCCTCTTGTGCTTTTGTTAAGTTCATATTCAACCTGCCTTTTGCTATTAGCATATGCTAACTACACGTAAATATACCACCGACGACAATATTTGTCAAGAGATTTTTTGCAAAAAAAATTACTTTTTTAAAAGCACAAAAGACCGCACGTGCGGTCTTTTATAAAACTATTTATTAAGATTGGTTATTTCCTCAAGGAACTGAGAAATATCCTTAAAAGAACGGTAAACGGATGCAAAGCGGATATACGCAACTTCGTCTATACCGCGGAGCTTTTCCAGAACCAGCTCGCCGATATAGGTGGAATTAACCTCGTTCTGAAGAGAGTTCTGAAGAGTGAACTGAATTTCATCCGCAATAGATTCCATTTGCTCGCGGGAAACGTGGCGTTTATCGCAGGCAGAGATGATGGAACGAAGCAGCTTGCTTCTGTCAAAGGTTTCACGGGATTTATCACGCTTTACCACCACGAGAGGGACGGTTTCGACTATTTCGTATGTAGTGAAGCGCTTTTGACATTTTTCGCACTCTCTGCGGCGGCGTATGGAAGAATGATCCGCAGAGGGACGGGAATCTATAACCTTGCTTTCGGGGTACGAACACATAGGACATTTCATAATGTTTTTGTTTTTCCTTTCGGACATTGTAATTTACATAATATTATACCACTATATTTTGTGTTTGTAAAGTAAAAAATTTCAAGCGCCCCAAAAAAGAGCGCTTGAATTATAACTTTATTAATCGATGAACAACGTGCCTTCGATGAAGGGCTTGGGGTCTACAAAGACCTTGCCGACGGAAATTGCGTTGTGAACGATATTGCCAACCTCTTCGGGAGACAGAGGGCTTGTGCCCGCTTTACCCAGAATGGCGCCCTTTTGTACGGTGGTGCCTTCGGTTACGGCAATATGCTCTACGTGGAAATAATAGGAATATATACCCATACCGTGGCTTATAATTACCGTTCCGCCGGTAAGTGCGGTTTCGCCTGCATAGACAACCTTACCGCGCTGCATGGAAACCACGGACGTCCCCTCCGCAACCTGATATACGTTGCCGGGAACGTAACCGCTGAAGGGGGCTTCCTGAGCAGTCTCATCGTTTATAACAATGCTCTTGCCGTAGGTTTCGATAATCTCGCCGCCTTCGCAGGGAAGAGCGAAAGAACTGTCAAAGGTAAAGAACATAGCTCCGCCGAACACTACGGTATTGTCTATTGCGGAAGAAAGCTCTTCTATCTTATCGTTGGCAACGTACTGCATAAACAGATCGTTGGGATAATGATAGGTGCCGAAGCCGTAATCCGCTTCAACAACATCCAGAGTAAGCTTTACGGTGTTTTCACCGGAGATAAAGGTAAGATCATAGGTGCCGGGCTCATTCTCCAAGGAGATGGGAAGAATAGCGTATGCCACGCCGCCCTGAACCTCAAATTCGGGTGCGGTGGTGATCAGGTCGCTTTCCAGCTCAACCGTTTCACCGTCGGTAAGCATATCCACACGCAAAAGCAAGGTATCGCCTCTTACGCAAACGTCGTTGGAAAGGTAAACCTTTGCGGGAATATCGTACAGTATTTTAAAATTATATTCGGCTGTGCCGTAGTTGCTTTCCCCATCGTTTACCCATGTAGCTCTTACGGAAACATCCAAAGTGGTGTCTGCCGAATACGCAAGGGAGGAAAAGCTGCCGGGCGCTACGCTTTCACCGTTAATACGAAGCTCCAGAGTGCTGGGCTGAACGGAAAATCCGATAGAATTTTCACGGTCGGAATAAATGCGGAGGTCACTTCCCTCCTCATATTTAATGGTGATATTATCGCTGTAATATTTACCGTCTGCTTTTTTATAGGACCATTTGTAGTTAACGGGAGATATTTCCTGAATTCTGTCGCCGGAAACTACGGTAAATGCGGGAAGCAGGTCTCCCGCATACAGATACTGGAATTCGCTTCTTACAAGCAAATGCTGCTCCACATCGGAAGGCAGTGAGTAAAAATATCCGTTTTCATCCTGCATAATAACCGTTCCGTCCTTTACGGAGGGATACAGCTTGTAGTCTATACGCTTATCCCCTCTGTCACAAGCGACGGAAGCGGGGATAACTCCTTCGGGCGGGGAAACGATATTTTCGTCTGCCGCCGCATCCAGATAAACGTCAAGGAAAAAGGTTCTGGTTTCCTCGTCGGTATAATTATATACCTTTCCGTCCCCTGCGGTGATCGAAACAGAAACCACCTCGGAAACGGGAATATTATGATTTGTATAAAGTACGGCAAAATATATTATAAACCCGATGGGAATACACATTAATACCGCAAAAAACGCGCGAAGACCGTTGTTTTGTTTATTCATGTCTGCCTGCCTTTAACCAATAACCTTTGCGTTTTCAAAAGCGGTTTTGATAACAGAAGTATCGGGTGCGATGGCGAAAACCACGTAATTGCCCTCTACAAACAATTCTGCCGCTTTTGTCATTGCATAGTTGTCTGCGTTGTAGTTTTCCTGAGTAAGCTGAACGTCGGTAAGATACGCTTTAAGATAGGTTTCTATCTCCGAAGCCTTTGTGCTGTCTGCCGCCTCAAAAACCGCTACGCAGGCACAGTTGCCTACGCTTGCTTCAAGAAGCCAGGCGAAAAATCCGTTAACGTACATATCCTCGGATATACCGGTATCGTTGTATATACTGTCTTTATCGTACTCCATCCATGCATAGCCCGTAGCGTCTGCCATAGCGGCGCCCGCCTCCGAAACGTTTACGGTAAAAGAGCTTGTGCAGGAGCACAGTAAAAGAGCAAAAGCTAAAAACACAAAAAATATTTTTTTCATTACACACGTCTCCATTGTTTAATTAACATAATTATATACGCACCGAACATTTTAGTCAATGGCTTTTTGGTATAAAATTTCCCGTTTGTAGAAAACTAAACCACGGGGAGTGTGAAAAATGCGTGAGGAAATAGAAAAGCGGTTTGAAAATTGCTCTGATTTTGTTTCCAGAGAGATAGATTTCGGAAAAAGAACACTTTTTGTTTGCTTTCTTCGCGGAATGGCAGACAGAGGCTACATCTCCCGCGAGATGATTGCCCCTGTAACCGAAAGCGGCGGAAATGGCAGCCTGAAGGAGATTTTGCGGGGTGTATCCGTTACCGAGCCGAAGGACGCGGACGAGGCTGTAGCGGCAATACTTGACGGTCAGGCATTGCTTATCACCCAAAGCGAATGTGTCCTTGCAAACGCCACGGCAACCGTAAAGCGGGCAGTAACCGAGCCCGATACGGATATAACCGTGCGCGGCCCCAAGGTGGGCTTTACCGAAGACTGGGAAGTTAATCTGGCATTGATACGAAGGTGCGTAAAATCCGAAAACCTTAAATCCGTCCCCGTGATCATGGGGGATATCACAAGCACACGTGTGGCGGTGGTATGGATAGAAGGCAGAGCGGAAGAAGGAATGGCGCAAAAGATAATAAAACGCTTACAAAGCGAAAAGATTACCGGTCTTACGGATTCGGGAAATCTTGAAACGCTTATTGCCGGAAACGGAATGCTGCCGAAGTTCGGCAATTCCCAAAAGGCAGATAAGGTTATCTCAAAGCTGATAGCGGGAAGAATTGCAATAATATGCGATGGTTCCCCTTTCGTGCTTACGGCGCCTTACGTTTTTGCGGAGGCGTTGCAATCCTCCGATGATTACTACCGTTCACCCGTTTACGCCACCTTTATAAGGTCGCTTCGTTTTACCGCAATGATCGTTTCCCTGCTGCTGCCTGCGTTTTTTTGCGCAGCGTGGTATCACGCTCCCCATATATTACCCGAAGCCATAAAAAGTTCCCTGGAAGAATACGTTTCCAAATTACCAATGCCCTTGTGGGCAGAGGTTTTTGCCGCCCTGACGGTTTTTGAGCTGTTACGGGAGGTAGGCGTGAGAATGCCCCAAAGACTTGGGGATGCGGTTGGAATAGTAGGCTCGCTGATACTCGGAGAAGCCGCGGTAAGCGCAGGACTTATCGCACCCATTACCGTGATGGTGGTGGCGCTTTCCGAGGTAACCGCTTTCATAGTACCGGTATATATGTATACGTCGGTTATTGCCAGGTATATTTTACTTGCGGCGGGCTGTATTTGCGGAATTCCCGGCGTACTTGCGGGAATATCCGTAATATTCTGTCTGCTCTCTTCCGGGGAAAGCTTCGGGAAGCCCTATATGACACCGCTTGCGCCGGTATCAAAAGAAGGCTTGCAGGATTATCTGCTGGCATTCCCCGGCAAAACGGTGTTTCGGAAGGAAAAGCTGTGACGGCGGCTTTTGCGGCGATGACAGCCGCCTGCGTTGCAGTAACAAAGGCAGGGCCGCAGGAATGTGTGTTGTTTGCCCTTTCGGCGGTACTGCTTTCAAATATAAAAGCCCTCCGCAGGATTACGCCTGCCGCCGTCCCGTTGCTTATGGCGTTTTGCGGACTTGTGCTTCCCGTTAAGCAAACGGTTATAATATATATCTGCTGTATTATTACCGCCTTTATAAAAAAGAATTTTTATTTTTCTTTTCCCCTGCTTTTAATACTGACCTTGCTTTCTTCTGTTTTAAGCGGCGGTGACAAAAGTGGGCAATACGCATATATAGGTCTTGTTTTACTGCTTCCCCTTGCGGCGGGAGTCTGCCGCGGTGACAAAATAAAAGGACTTTGCATAGCGCTGGCGGTAAGCCTGCCCGTATCCTTCGGCTTCGGACGGACGCAGGCAATAGCTTTATTGCTTCCCGCCCTCATTCCTGTTCTAATGCAGGGAGGAAGATGCATACAATCTTTTCGGGAGGAATGATTATATGCAAACCAAGCAGATATTAAAAAATGAAAAAGGGGAGGAACTGGTATATATAAACCTGTCCTACCCCGATTTCGGCAGCAGAAAACTAAAAAAGACCGCAAACGCTTTTTATGAAAATCTGGCAAAAAAATTTCACTCTTTTGCATCCCGCCGGCTGCTTCCCCGTGCCATAGAGGCGAGAAAGGAAGAGGGCTTTAAACCGTTTTCCGCCGTTATGGTGTATAACACCGAGGAAACCGAGGAAAAAATACTGGTAACCATACACGCATTTGTGTTTGACGGCGTATGCCGTACCGATGGAAACGTAACCCGACAGTGCTGGGATAAAAAAACGGGATTACTTATGGCAAAATAATGAAAAATTTTCTTTACAACCCTTATATCGTGTGTTATAATTATTCCAATAATATAAGGAGTTGTGATAAATTATGAAGCAATTGAATGTAGTCATACTCGGTCAGGGCAGAAGCGGCAGAGATATTCACGGTCTGCATCTTAAAAAGGATACCGAGCGTTTTAAGGTTATCGGCGTCGTAGAGCCCATGGAGGTTCGCCGTGTACGTGCGGCAGAGGAATACGGATGCGAAACATTCACTTCCTATACTCAGCTTTACGGCAGAACCGATATTGATCTTGTTATAAACTCCACCCCCAGCCATCTTCATTACCCCGTCACCAAGGATCTGCTTGAGCACGGCTTTAACGTACTGTGCGAAAAGCCCTGCGTTCCCACAGTAGAGCAGTTTGACGAATTGTGCGAAATTGCAAAAAAGAACGGCAGAGTGTTCCTTGTATTCCAGCAGTCCAGATTTGCCCATTATTTTGAAAAGGTAAAGGAAGTTATCGCTTCCGGCGTGTTGGGCAGATTGGTTCAGGTCGGCATTCAGTTCAACGGCTACGCACGCCGCTGGGACTGGCAGTGCTGCCGCGAATTCAACGGCGGAAACCTTGCAAACACAGGACCTCACCCTCTTGATCAGGCGCTTAATATAATGGATATGTATGACGGTATGCCCGAAGTTTTCTGCCGTATGGACAGATGCAACACCTTCGGTGATGCAGAGGATTACTGCAAGCTCATACTTACCGCACCTAACAAGCCTCTTATCGACCTTGAGATTTCTTCCGCAGACGGATACCCTCTCTTTACATACAAGCTTCACGGTACCCGCGGTTCTCTTAAGGGAAGCATGGCTCATATTGATTGGAAATACTTTATTCCCGAAGAAAACGAAGATCAGCATCTTATAAAGGATCCTCTTACCGCAGACAAGGTTGAATGCTTCCCCGCATACTGCACCGAAAAGCTTAATTGGCACGAGGAAAGCTGGGAAGGCGACCCTCAGGCACCCTTTATCGCCGCTGTTCAGACATATTACGACCAGATATACGCTCTTCTTACCGAAGGCAGAGAGCACGATATCAAGCTGTGTCAGGTTCGTCAGCAGCTTGCGGTTATCGAAGAAGCTCACAGACAGAATCCCCACATAGGAAAATAGAAACACAAAAAACCTCCGAGAAATCGGAGGTTTTATTGT
>JAGCNA010000129.1 GCA_017646185.1 Clostridia bacterium | reverse complement strand
TTCAATACACTTGGGACGGTTGGGGAATATCTTATAAAACCATCGAAGCTTGCGATACGTTATATAACATTATTGATTCTCTGAACAATATGAAAAAAACGGGTGAAACCGTGCCGAAAATATCCGATGACGTTCTTGAGCTTGGCGGCGGCGAATATCCGGTAGAGCGCGGCACAATGTGGATAGAATGGGAAAACAAAATTTATCGGCTATCCCACGATCGATCCCGACTTTGTCTGGTGGATACCCACTTCGGTAAAGGCGAAGTTCTTGAAATAACCGAGGAATTTATAACCAACGTCAATAATGCTTGGTACTACGCACCTTATGATTATTACAGCGGAACTTACCGCAACAGCGATGACACTTTTGAAATTGAACACATTTTCAAATCCCCTTCGTCGGTTCAAATGAGTGTTAAAGGCATAGATATCGCAAACGGAAGCGATTTCCATGACGGTGCCGTAAATAAAATTACGGTAGAGCTGCTTTCAACAACAGATCAGGAAATAACAATATATCTTGACTGTCAGCAAAGCGAAGATAACCGGGGAGAAGGCGATTGCAAAACCGTACAGCTGAAAAAGAACGTTCCTGCCACGGTGGAGTTGTCCTTTAGCGGTTGGTCAGATATTTGCTATTGGATATATATACAAGCAGACTATACAAAAGCGGGAATTACAATATATCCGTAAAAACAAAAATAAAGGCGGCGGTAATATGAAGCAGAGAATTGTTGTTTTTCTTACACTTATAGGGTTATTAATATCATTAGCGGGATGTATAGCATCCGACGTTCCTTTCAAAAGCGAACACGGGCAGACGGGGATTTCCAAGTATATTACCGAAGAAAACGGCGAGTATACCCTTACCCTGCCGGAAAGTCAAAAAACGCTTAAATTAGACGATTCGGAGGATAATTTTGTTAATTATATTTCCGATACACTGGTTGAAGCGGCAGAAAAAAAGATAATGGAAGACACCGCAAAATACAGTGATTCTCCCCATTTTTATCTTTCGGTAAATGATGACGGAGAGCTGTATCTTGCCGCAGAGGTAATATATTATCTTGATGAGCCCGATGAAAACGTAGGTTGTTATGACCACGAGCACCTATTCTTCAGTGAACGTATTTCAAACAGAACAGGAAAATAAATTTTCAAAAAAATAATCACCCCAAAAGTAAAAACTTTTGGGGTGATTTGTTTGTTTATGGTATTTTTTTACTTCTTTTTAACCATTACAACAACAACTGCTACAATGATAACAGCGGCAACACCGCATGCAATATATATCCAGGTGTTGTTTCCGCCTGCGGGAGCTTCTGCAGCAGAGTTATCGGATACGTCTGCGGGAGCAGAGGTATCTGCGGGTGCAGATTCGTTTGCGGGAGCGGATTCATCTGCAGGAACGGATTCGTCTGCAGGGGTAGATTCGTCTGCGGGTTCGGATTCATCGGTAGAAGCGCTTGCGCCTGCGATAATGGAAGCATCGTCTGCAACGGTGCCTGTTTCAAGATCGATGCCGGTAATGGTAACGGTATCGTCTATTTCAAGCGCTATGGCAGCCAGCTTGCCGTTTACGTTCTGATATTCACCGATCTGTGTAGGGTCGCTGGAGGAAGAGTGAACACCGAGAAGCACCTGACCCTCTTCGAGAGTTATAGCGGGGGTGTTTCCATCACCGGTGTGAACAAAAACAACGGTATAAACGCCCTCGGTCTCCGTAGCGGAAAGCATAACGGAAATAGCCCATTTAAGGTTTGCGTTGGGAAGAGCATCGTTATCTGTAATGAGAACAACGCCTTCGCCTACAATAGAACCGTTAACAAAAAACTGGGAAGCGGTGCTTAAGAAATCATATCCGTCAGCCGCAGCGGCAACGGGAAGAACCGCCATGGAAAACACCAGTACGAGACAGGAAATTAAAACCAATATTTTTTTCATTTTCGTTATAATCCTTTTAGATGTTTATTTCTTCTTTTTGGAAACAATAACTATAACAGCAATAACAACTACTGCGCCAACAACGCCGAGAACTATCCACAAAGTGGTGTTGCCGCCGTCTGCGGGTGCGTCTGCGGAATTATCTGCAGGTGCAGAGGTGTCTGCGGGTACAGATTCGTTTGCGGGCTTGGATTCGTCTGCAGGCTTGGATTCGTCTGCGGGCTTGGATTCTGCCTCAGGGTCAGATTCTTCGGGAAGCTGAGAATCATCGGTTGCAGCAGTAAAGGTAGCGGTGCAAACGTAAGCTTCGTCATACCACTTTGTATCGGGAGTAGAAGTGGGAACAGTGAGACCTTCAAGATCAAGACCGTTGATAACGAACACATCGCCTACCACCCAAGAAGTTGTGGTAGTGATCATAGCCTTGGTTGCTTCATTAACAAAGTTGGTGGTGTAGTATTCCTGATCCTGCTGATAATTTCCATACCACCACTGGGATTCAAAGTTGCCTGCGTCGATAGCAGCCTGAGTAAGATCGCCCCAGTTGTTACCGGTGTTAAGACCGTATACAAAACCGCCTTCGGGAATTTCAAGAGGAACGCCGGAGCCGTCAGACACGCCGTTTACCATCTCTACGATTTCATAAGTATTTTCTTTGCCCTCTACGGGTGCAAAAGCAACGTGGATCCACCAGCCGCCGCCGGAGTAGGTTTCGGTAAAGATAACGCAAGCGCCTTCTGCGGCAGAATCGTTATAATGGGTAACGTGGAAGGTGCTTTCTTCTGCAGAAACCGCAAAAGATGCAAACGCCATAACAAGAAGAAGTGCTACAGCGAAAACAGAAATAATTCTTTTCATAGGTATTCTCCTTTTAATATTACGGTATTATACCGTTTATTTTTTAAATTTTAACACATTTTACCCCGTTCAGTCAAGGTATCTTTAAAAAAACTTCTATATTTTTATTGTAATTTATTCCATTTTATTGTATAATCATCTTGGAATTAAATGTTCGGAGGAAACGAATGCAGAACATTGTAGAGAATTTACTACTGAAAGACCATTCCACTATGCGTGTGGGCGGCGTTGCAAAGCGCGCCTGCTTTCCCGATACGGTTGAAGATATGTGCAAAGCGGTTTGGGAATGCAGTGTGGAAAACAGCAGATTTATTATTGTGGGCAACTGCTCGAATATTATTTTCCCCGATGAGGGTTATGACGGAACTGTAATTTTCACATACAAGCTTAAAGGCATTAATATAGACGGAACAAGACTTACCGCTTTGTGCGGCGAAAAGCTTACCGCTGTTTCCAAAGCGGCGGCAGAGGAATCCCTCTCCGGACTCGAATTCGCATACGGAATTCCCGGCACAGTTGGCGGCGGCGTGTTTATGAACGCAGGCGCATACGGCGGAGAGATAAAGGATTGTCTTACGACAGTTAAGGTTCTGGATCTTAACGGCGAAGTATCCGTGCTTCCCGCAGAGGAATTGGAGCTTGGCTACAGACACAGTGTTTTTATGAACAAGAATCTGTTTGTGCTTGAAGCTACTTTTGACCTTGCCAGAGGCGACAAGGACGAAATAAAGAGTCTTAACGAATTGAACATGTCCAAAAGAAGCGATAAACAGCCTTTGGATATGCCCTCCTGCGGCAGTGCTTTCAAGCGTCCCGAAGGACATTTTGCAGGCGCACTTATAGAACAGTGCGGTTTGAAGGGATATTCCATAGGCGGTGCGCAGGTTTCCACCAAGCACGCAGGCTTTATTGTGAATACCGGAAACGCCACTGCAAAGGATATTGAAGACCTTATAGCCTTCATTCAAAAAACAGTTTACGAAAAAACGGGCGTTGAGCTTACACCCGAAATAAGGATAATAAAATAATGTCGTTTTCATCGGATATAAAAGATTATCTTTCTGTTATAAAAGAAAAAAAGGACTGCTGTACGGAGGCTTTCGTCCACGGATTTGAGCACAAGGTGTTCCAGCCCAAGTGTGAAAAAGACCTTAAAGTAATGCTCCGCGGGCTGTTCGTTTCCAGCGGAAATATAATAGACCCAAACAAGGGGTATTACCTCACCCTCTCCTTTACAAACGAATATATGGACTATATATACGCTTTGCTGTGCTCTATGGATCTTGAGCCAAAAGCATTAAAGCGTAATGACGAGTATATACTTTACTACAAGGAAAGCGAAAGGATAGAAGATTTTCTTACCGCTATCGGCGCAGGAAAGTTTACCCTTGAGCTTATGGAAGCAAAGCTTCTTAAGGAAACGAGAAATAATCTTAACCGCCTTAACAACGCAGAAATAGCCAATATGGCACGTACTGCAGAGGCTTCCGCAGAGGCTTCCGACGCTATAAAGTTTCTTGAAAAGATGGGCAGGCTTTCCCACATGTCCCCTTCCGTGCAGGAAACCGCAAGACTGCGTCTGGAATATCCCGAATACAACCTTGAACAGTTGAGACAAGTACATTCAAAGCCTATAAGTAAATCCGGTCTGTACCACAGACTGAACAAGCTGATTAACGAAGCAAAGAATCTGAAAGACTGAAAGGAAGTCGGATAAATGGGATTTACCCATCTTCATCTTCATACCGAATACAGTCTTCTTGACGGCGAATGCCGTATAAGCCGTGTTGCCAAGCAAGCAAAAGCTCTTGGTATGACTTCCCTTGCCATTACGGACCACGGTGTTTTGTACGGAGCCGCCTTATTTTACCGCGCTTGTCTTGCGGAGGGGATAAAGCCTATTATCGGCTGCGAAGTTTATCTCGCTCCCCGGACAATGGACGACCGCACCTACCCCGTTGATACAAACCTCAGCCATCTGGTGCTGCTTGCAAAAAACAACGTTGGCTACAAAAACCTTATGCGCCTTTGTTCCGAAGCATTTACCAGAGGATTTTACCAAAAGCCCAGAGTGGACATTGAAGCTTTAAGAAAATATTCGGAGGGAATAATCGCACTTTCCGGATGTATAAGCGGAATTATTCCCAAAAACATTATAAACGGCGAATACACCCGTGCCGCAGAATATGCGGAAACCTTTAAGGATATATTTAAAGACGGATTTTATCTTGAACTGCAAAGAAACGGTGCGCCGGATCAGGACAAGGTAAACCACGGTCTGGTTTCCATTTCAAGACAGTCGGACATACCCCTGGTATGCACCAACGACGTGCATTACCTTACAAAAGAAGACGCCCCGGTGCAGGAATTGCTTATGGCAATACAAACCGGCGCAAAAATAGGAGAAAGCCAGATAAAGCTTCCCTCTGATGAATATTATTTAAAAAGCCCGAAGCAGATGGAAGAACTGTTTGGGGATATTCCCGAAGCTGTGGAAAACACCCTGCGCATTGCGGAAGAGTGTAACGTAACCATTGAGTTTGACAGACCCCAGCTTCCCTCTTACCGCCCTGCAGACGGAAGATCGCCCGGTGAGTTTTTACGCTCCCTTTGCCGCGAAGGATATAAAAAGCGTGTTGCCGCAAATCAAATGCCCGGCGGAAACGAATATATAAAAAGAGTTGAATATGAGCTTGGCGTTATAGAAAGCATGGGGTTTGTGGAATACTACCTCATTGTATGGGATTTTGTTAACTACGCCAAATCCAGAAATATTCCCGTAGGCCCCGGCAGAGGCAGTGCGGTGGGAAGTCTGGTTTCCTATCTGCTTAATATTACCGACCTTGACCCTATTGCAAACGGCTTGCTGTTTGAGCGTTTTTTAAATCCCGAGCGTGTTTCCATGCCGGATTTTGATATAGACTTTTGCGATGAGCGGAGAGGCGAGGTTATCGCATACGTGACGGAAAAATACGGTTCCGACCACGTGGCGCAGATTGTAACCTTCGGTACCCTTGCCTGCCGTGCCGCAGTGAGAGATGTGGGACGTGCTTTGGGTATGTCTTACAGCGATACTGACAGCGTGGCGGCGCTTATACCCCGTGAATACAGCATAACTGTTGACAAGGCTTTGGAAAAAAGCAAGGACCTGCGTGAACGGTATAACAACGAGCCTACCGTAAAAAAGCTTTTGGATTACGCCCGCGCCCTTGAGGGAAGACCGAGAAACGCATCTACCCACGCGGCAGGTGTGGTGATTACGGAAAACCCTATTTCCGATTACGTTCCCGTTGCCGTTAACGGCTCCGTGCCCGTAACCCAGTTTACTATGGACGTTGTTGCGGATCTGGGACTATTAAAAATAGATTTTCTTGGTCTGAGATACCTTTCCGTTATAGACGGAGCGCAAAGGCTTATACGAGAAAAGCACCCCGAATTCAGTATAGAAAAAATTGATTTTAACGATACAGAAACCTTTGATATGCTTTCAAAGGGAGATTCCATAGGACTCTTTCAGCTTGAAAGCGAGGGAATGCGGCAGTTTATAACCAAAATGAAGCCAAGATGCTTTAATGATATTATTACCTGCATTTCCATTTACCGTCCCGGCCCTATGGATTCTATTCCCAGATTCCTTAAAAACCGTGCAGACGGTGTTATATCCTCTTCCCTCCCCGTGCCCGACGGAATTCTTAACGATACAAACGGATGTATTCTGTACCAGGAGCAGGTAATGCAGATATGCAGATCCGTTGCGGGATACACCTACGGACACGCAGATATTATCCGCCGTGCTATGGCAAAGAAAAAGGCGGACGTGATGGAAAAGGAACGGCTTATATTTATTGAAGGTGCAGAGAAAAACGGTTATTCGGCAAAAGATGCCAGCGGTATCTTTGACGAAATGAACGAATTTGCAAAATACGCCTTTAACAAAAGCCACGCCGCCGCTTATGCGGTGGTAGCCTACAGAACCGCATATCTTAAATGCCATTATTACGGCGAATATATGTGCGCCCTTTTAAACACAGTTATGGGCGACGGTTCTATGAGCAAATATATTGAAGACTGCCGAAACCACGGAGTTTCCGTGCTGCAGCCGGATATTAACGAAAGCACGTCTGTTTTCTCTATGTCAAAAGGTCATATCCGATACGGTCTGGCGGCTATCAAAAATGTCGGAAACGGATTTGCAAAGCAAATAATTACCGAACGTGAAACAAACGGCTCTTTTTGCACGGCAGAGGATTTTTTGCAGAGAGTACAGCCATTTGGCAATTCAAGAATGTTTGAAAGCCTTATAAAATGCGGTGCGCTGGATTGGTTCGGACATTACAGAAGCAGACTCGTAGCGTCATTGGACACCGCCCTCACGCAGCTTTCAACCATTAAAAGCCGCGATTGCTACGGGCAGATCGGTCTGTTTGAGGCAGAAGGGGGAAAAGACGAAAGCATAACCCTTTCCCTGCCGGATATAAAAGAATATTCCGACACGGAAAAGCTTTCTTTTGAAAGAGAGCTGTGCGGAATGTATTTTTCCGGCCATCCTCTTAAAGCTTATTACGGCACGATGCAAAAGCTTAACGCCTTAACAACGGCAGAGCTTACAGAAAAGCTGTCAACAGGCGTTATGCCCAACAAAACGGCGGTAACTCTGGTAGCGGTGCTTATGAAGGTACGCACCAAGACAACCAAAAACAACACCGAAATGGCTTTTTTGCAGGTTGAAGATACCGAAGGAAGCATGGAGGTTATCGTTTTCCCCAAGGTGTACGAAAAATTCCGCAGTCTTTTAAAGGAAGGCGGCGTGCTGGTATTTACCGG
>JAGCNA010000013.1 GCA_017646185.1 Clostridia bacterium | reverse complement strand
CGAAGAATCTTTTTCGGAAAATCCCGAGATCTCTGCTGAGGAAAGCCGCCCCCCGTTTGTTGAAGAAAGCTTTGCTGAAAAAAGCGTGGATTTAAACGAAAACCCCTCACATAACGGATTCTTTCTCGTTATTGCGGGAAGCGCACTTGCCGCAGTAACGGTAACAGCAGTAATTATTGTAATTATAAAACGCAAAAAACGTTAATAAAACAAAAACACTCCGTGATTAGTTTCACGGAGTGTTTTTTATCGGGGTTCCCAATAAGCCGCCGGGCTTCTTGGGGTGATTCTATTCAATAAGATCCGACAGCGCACAAATTATCCGCTGTGCCAACAAATGCTTTGTGGGCGGGTGGATATTATCCTTTTCGCACACGTCTGCGGAAATAACGGTTTTTACCTTTGCGGTTGTATTTTGAACATCAAGCTGTGCTTTTTGAACAAGCCGCCATCCATCGTTAAGACACGGCGTGAAATCCGATATCTGCACCACGACAAAGGGCAAAAGCTCGTTACGAAGCTCACTGCGCCACGCCCGTATCAGGCTTTGAAGCATAGGCAGATACGCCTTGCCGCCGTCAATAGAAGTGTTGCTCTCGCCCTGATACCAGACCACCGCAGAAACGGAAAAGGGGAATATTTGAGAAAGGGAATAATCAAACAGAAAGCCATCCTTGTTCCAAAATCTATACGGCGAGGTACGGAAATCCTCGTGCTTCTCATCGTCGGCAACAGCGATTCCTTCAGATTCGAACAGCCCTGCAGGCACCCAGCTTTCGATCATGGAAGCGCCCTGATAACAGCTGATGATGCCTACCGCAATATCTTCCTTTTCCGAAATGCCGTTTCCAACCAGATATCCGATAGCAGACCAATCCCCTATATTTTCTTTATCTGCTTTTATCCAGCCGTCTTTTGTAGAAAAACGCTCTTTTTCAAGGCGGTGGGTAGCAAACATACGCAGTTTTTGGTTTGAACGCAAAAGCTGTTCGGGAACGTGGGCTTCACCTATCTTGAACTGCATATTGGATTGCCCTGCGCAAAGAAGCACCTTGCCGATATAAATATCTTTAAATAAAACTTCAGTATCATCAAAAACGGTTTTAAGCTCGTAAGGCCCGCCGAAATCCATGGGAGAAAATTCCAAAATCCACGTATCCTTTTCGGACACAAAGCTTTTGCTTTTCCCTGCGAAAATAACTTTGCCTTTCCCCTGCCCCGTACCGTAAATTCGGATAGGCAGCCCTGCGGCAAAAACCATATTGGAGCTAAAGATAGGATCTAATTTCAAAACCATCACCTCTGTAGATTTTATACCATTTTTACAAGCAGGTGTCAATACATTTCCCGTGTCCGCGCCGATACGCACAACCTTTGGTTGTATTTTACACCCGATAATAAACTTCGCGGTGCTTGAAATCAACTCGACGGGTTATTATAATGTAATCAAGATAAGCGTTTATCAATCTGAAAAAGGTGGATCGAACACATGGAAATTAACCTGAAAGAAAAACTGCGCACACTGCGTCAGCGTAAAAACGTTACCCAGGAAGCTCTTGCAAATCATCTGGGAATAACTCCCCAATCCGTGGGAAAATGGGAGCGGGGCGAAGGATTCCCCGATATAACTCTGCTGCCCAAGATCGCTTTCTATTTTGACGTGACCGTAGATGAACTTCTTTGCGTTGACCAAATCAAAATCGAAGAAACTATCAACGAATACCAAAAGCAAAGCAGAATTTATCAGCAAACAGGGGAAAACGAAAAGCTCCTTGCACTATGGGAAAAAGCGTATGATGAATTTCCCAATAACCTTACGGTTATGGAAAATCTTATGCAAGCTATCAACAGAGATGCTGTATATCCTTGTCCAAAGCACATGGCAGACCGTATTATCGAATTGGGTGAAAAAATACTGGAAAGATCTACCGATTCCTTCCAACGGGAAAACACCATAGCATTATTGTGCTATACCTACTGCGGTATTGATGAAGAAAAAGCATTACATTATGCCGATATGAGCGGAACGATTTACGTTGGACGCGAAACACTTACAACCCATGTTTTAAGCGGAGAAGAAGGTGTGAAAGCGTGCCAAAGCTATATAGCAACCTGCGTTTTTCACGCGGCAATGACCGCATCTATGATGACAAGCAAAAAACAGTTTACGCCGACAGAAGTCATCGAAGCATATACCTTTGCCGTTGATATTTTAAAACTGCTTTATTCCGACGGAAACGTAGGGTTTTATGCTCACGATCTGTCGTATTACTATCTGCAGATAGCAAAGCAATACATTGAACTGCAGAACAAAGAAAAAGTTTTAAGCGCCCTTAGAGAATGCTGTAAATATGCGGTTATCGAGGCTAATCTTAAAGATATGGACTACACCGCGCCAATGGTAAACCGTTTAAAGCACCGAGTTTCAAATACCTCCAAAAACTACAAGGGCAACGATTGCAACCTGTGGCTAAAAGCCTTTGAAGAAGATATATTTGATTTCGTCCGCGATACAACGGATTTTAAAGAAATGATTTATCAAATGAGAAAATACGCAGAATAGCACAAAGTCACCCCAAGAAGCCTAACGGCTTCTCGGGGACTACAACAACACCGCCGAGGGTTAACAAATTCCTCGGCGGTGGTTTTGTTACATACTTTTATCATCCGTGGCGGGGTTATCCAAAAGTTTGCCGTTTTCGTCAAATCGGGAGCCGTGGCATGGGCAATCCCAAGAATGCTCGTGGGGGTTATATTTTAAAGCACAACCCAGATGAGGGCAACGGGGCGCGGTTGGTGTTAAAACGCCCAATGCGGATTCAAATGCGTTGACCGCCAGCTGAGGGGTCAAAATACTTCTTGAAGGATCAAAGACCTTGGCATATGGGTTATCTCTTCCCTGCACCATATCCGCAAGTATTAATGCGGACACCATGGAAGAGGACATTCCCCATTTATTAAACCCCGTGGCAACGAACATATCGGGAGTGTTTTTTGAATATCTGCCGATATAAGGGACCCCGTCCAAGGACATACAGTCCTGAGTTGCCCATTTGCTTACTATCTTCGCAGAGGGATAATACCTTTTTGCAAAATCCGCAAGCTCTTTCCAATTACCGCCATTTTTACCCGTGCGGTGCCCCCCTCCCCCAAGAAGCAAAAGGTCTTTATATGGGCGGAAGGAAAGTCCCGTTTCGCTATGGTCAACATACATACCGTTAAATTGCTGCGCTCCTTTTAGCGCCAAAACGTATGAACGGTGCTGATACAGCTTTAAAAAGTATGACCCGTGCTTGTTGTCTATGGGAAAATGTGTTGCTACTATCAGCTTTTTCCAAGTGATAATGCCGTTTTCCGTAACAGCTTTATGGGGCGCAAGCTCCAAAACCTTGGTGTTTTCGTATATGGGCAGGTCTTTTGATAAAGCGTATGCAAATTTTAACGGGTGAAACTGTGCCTGCCCCTTAACCCGAACCGCCCCTGCGGTTTTAAAGGGAAGCTCCGTACGGGCGCAAAAATCCGCTTCCCTGCCCACAAGCTTTAAAGCGGATAATTCATTTAACAGCTTTTCTCTGTGGTCAAGAGAATAAACGAAAAAATCTCTTTGCTCGTAATCACATTCAATATCGGCGCAAAGCTCTGATATTTTTTCGCAAGCCTCTTTTTGCGCCTTGTAAAAAAGAAATGCATTTTCTTTCCCGAACCGTTGCAAAAGACTATGGTATATAAGTCCGTGCTGCAGGGTTATCTTTGCCGTGGTGTTTTGGGTTATTCCGCCGCAAATCTCCTTTGCTTCGGTCAACAAGCAGTCTGCGCCTGCTTGTTTAAGCATATATGCGCACAGTATTCCCGCAATTCCTCCGCCGATAATGAGAATATCTGTGTTAATATCCTTGTTAAGCGCGGGAAATTTCGGCTTGTTTATATCCTTCACCCAAACAGAATTCATAGTATCACATCCTCGTTTTACTATTATCTTCCTTTGTAAAAGAGGATATACGCTTTATAAAGATAAATTAATATGTTAAAGCTTCGGTATTATCTTCGGAATATTCTATCTCTTCCGAAATTATGCTTGCCAGAACCGCAATTTCCTGCAAGGTACCGGCTTTTCGGCTGTAAATAAGGGAAGCAAGCAGACGCTCGCAAAACAGACAAAAGTTAAGGCGCAAACGAAAGTCCTCTTCATCATACGCTTCCGTGCAATGACGGTAAATAAAATACATAAGCGCTCTTTCCAGATAATCGTCCATACCCTGCGGGCGGTTTTGGGAAGAATAATTCAAAAACAGCTCTTTGTGAGCTTCTTCCAGATACTCCAAAGAGTTTATAATTTCCTGCCATATGGTGTCTTCACCCGCATCAATTTTGTAAGACGAGTAAAGGGTCTGCAGTTTTGTATTGTAATCTGTACTTTTGTCCCCGAATAATTTATATATTCTCTCCCGTTCTTCCCGCCCGTTAAAAGAGGGCTCTGCACCGTCATAAGCAATTTCCACAGTTGCTTCCATAACACCGTAATTGGGGGAAGAAAGAATTATCCGCGCCGCCTCACGGCAGGACATACCCAAGCCCACCTCAGCCACATCGGT
>JAGCNA010000012.1 GCA_017646185.1 Clostridia bacterium | reverse complement strand
TGCCGTATGATCGCTCCCATCATAGAAGAAATCGCCGCAGAGCACCCCGAATACGCCGTTTGCAAGATCGACGTAGATAAAGCGGGTGAATTGGCAAAGCAGTTCGGTATCACAAACATTCCTACCCTTATCGTTATGAAAAACGGCGAAACGGTAAATAAATCCGTGGGCGTTATCCCCAAGGAAAAAATACTTAAGCTGCTTGAAGCATAAGTCCACCCAAAGAAAACAAAAAGAAGACACCTCTTTACGAAGTGTCTTCTTCTTTTTATTTTACCTGGAAAAATTCTATTGTTTCTCCCACGGGTCCGATACAGAAAGCAATTCTTGCTCCCAGAGGCTTGTCTGCCTGAATAACTATATCCGTAGGTTCAACGGTCACGGTGTAGCCTGAGGATTTTACAGCGTTTATGCAAGCGTCGGTATCTTCAACGTCAAAAGCGATATGGCGCAAAGCGCCTTCACCGAACACATCGGGTGCGCTGGAGAATATCTCCATCACGCTGTTGCCGGTGTCTACCATAGTTCCCAGATTATCTCCTTCGCCCCAGCTTCTCACCGTTTCCATTCCCAAAACGTTGGTATAGAAATTTACGGTTTCGTTATATTTTTCAATTCCCTTTGCTTTTATTGCAATATGGTGTATTCCTTTGGTAAGCTTCATAATATGTAAATAACCCCTTTTTTATTTCAGTATAGCATAAAAAGGCGGTATGTCAACCGTTTTATTTGTATAAACCACAACTTGAAATTTGGCACAAGGTGTGTTATACTTGTGCATTATAAAAAATGGAAGGCTTATATATGAAAAAGATTACCGCATCTGTTTTGCTGTTTTTGCTACTTCTTTCATTTTCCGGATGCGACAGCAATACAAATACATCAATTCCCGATACGACTTCGCAAGATGTTTCCTTTACGGAAAACAGCCCCGAAGAAAGCGAAGCTTCTCTGCCCGAAGAGAGCAAACCCTCGGAGGAAAGCGTTAATACAGAAAGTTCCGAGGAAATAAGCGAAGAGGTATCGGAAGAAGAATCTGTCCCCGAGGTGTCCGAGGAAGAAGAATCCACCCCCGAAGTGTCAACTCCCGAAACCTCTGTGCCCGAAACTTCCGCGCCGGAAATCGTTTTACCGCCTTACGTTGACGATGGAAAGCCCATATATCTTGACGGCGGATTCGTTTTATATAAAGGTGCCGCATATACACAGTCTTATTTCAGTGCTACACAGGCGCCCAAGTACGCCGAGGTTTACGATAAATACGCCGAAGTTTTCCCCGAATCCCGTATAAACGTGGTTATTGCACCTCTTGCCACCATAATTATTACCGATCCCGACGTTAACGCCCGTATATCCAGCCAAAGCGATATTCTGGATAAAATGGAGGCGGCTATTACTAACGAAGCAATAAATTTTGTAAACCTTAAAAACGCATACGCCGACCATCTGGACGAATATCTTTATTTCAAAAGCGACCATCATTGGACACAGCGGGGCGCATACTATGCTTATGCGGAATTCGTACGCTCTATCGGCTTAGAACCCACGCCCATAGAAGCGTTTGACGTGCAGATAATACGAGAAAATTACATAGGCTCTATGTATAATTACACCGGAGATTACCGCGTTAAATATTTTACCGATACTATCGAAGCCTATATGCCCACAAAGGAATGTACCATGACCGTATACGGCGGTTTCGGTGTATCGACCTACAAAACCTGCATTGTTACTTCTATTAAGGGATACCCCGCATTTATCGGCGGCGACCATCCTTATATGGTTATCAACGTACCCGAAAACGATCAGGAAAAGTGCATTATGGTTATTAAGGATTCCTATGCAAACGCATTTATTCCGTTCCTTACCGAGCATTACGGCAATATAGTTGTGGTTGACCCCCGTTATGCAGGCGACCTTAACGTGTGCGAAAAGTTTGGCGAATATCAGTTTGATGATATTCTTTTCCTTGTAAATTCGTCTATGGGCAACACCGGCGCATGGAACAGATATTTTGCAGGACTTATAGATTAATTGTTTAAACCGTCCGTTTTTGCACGGACGGTTTTGTGCTTTAAAAAAGTTCTTTACCGCTTGGAAGAATTATGGTATAATTAAATATACTTAACAAGGAGGGGCGTGTATGAAAAAGAAAACTGTTTTCGGTATTATTGCAGTTACCTTGCTTTCCTGCGCAGTAATGGCTTTGGTGGACGGGGTTATACAGCCGGGATACGCTTTGAAATCCGTAATAAAAATTGCTTTATTTTTGCTTATTCCCCTCGGCTTTGCTTTTTTGGATAAGGATATTTCCATAAAAACACTTTTTAAGTTTAAAACAAAACCTTTTTTGTTTGCCCTACTGCTGGGCGTGGGAATATATGCGCTTATATTGGGTGCGTATTTTGCAGTAAGACCTTTTTATGATTTTTCTGTTATTGTAGATTCGCTTTCCTCCACCAACGGTGTAACAAAAGATAATTTTTTGTTTGTTTCTCTTTATATTTCTTTTGTAAATTCCCTTCTTGAAGAGTTTTTCTTCCGTGGCTTTGTGTTTGTAAACTTAAAAAAGGGAACAAACCGAATTACCGCATACGCTGTAAGCTCTGCGGCGTTTTCCCTTTACCACGTGGCGATGATGATAGGCTGGTTCAATATAGGTCTGTTTTTGTTGGTGCTGGTAGGTCTTGGGGTAGGGGGAATTATATTCAATTATCTTAACGAAAAACACCAATCCGTTTATACCTCCTGGTTCGTTCATATGTTTGCGAACTTTGCAATAAACACCATAGGATTTATATTAATGAAATAAAAGGAAAAAAATAAAATTCCCTCTTTATTTTTGTTTTTTAATGTGGTATACTGCCACTAATCACTTTTTCCTACGGAGGATTTACCAATGGCACAAAAAGGTAATCTTATGATCTACCGTCCCGATATAAAGGTGCTTGACGCTACTATTCGTGACGGCGGTCTTGTTAATAATTTCTTTTTTACAGACGATTTCGTAAAAGCTTTATATCAGGCAAATATAAAAGCAGGCGTAGATTATATGGAATTCGGCTACAAGGCTTCCAAAGATCTGTTTGATGAAAAGGCATACGGCAAGTGGAAGTTTTGCGAAGAAGAGGATATCCGCGCTATTGTCGGTGATAACAATACCGACCTTAAGATATCCGTAATGGCAGACGTGGGCAGAACCGATTACAAGCGTGATATTATAGATAAAAAAGACAGCGTTATCGATATGATCCGCGTTGCCACTTACATAAACACCATTCCCGCAGCTATAGATATGATCGAGTACTGCCATAACAAGGGTTACGAAACCTGCGTAAATATTATGGCAGTTTCCACCGCAGATTCAAAAGACGTAGAGCAGGCGTTGGAAATGCTGGGCAAAAGCTCGGTAGACGTTATCTATCTTGTAGACAGCTACGGTTCCCTTTATCCCGAGCAGGTGCGTGAGCTTACCGAAACCTATTGCGCGGTAGCGGAAAAATACGGCAAAAAGGTAGGTATGCACGCCCACAACAACCAGCAGATGGCGTTTGCAAACACCGTAGAATCCGTTGCTTTCGGCGCAAGCTATCTTGACGCTACTATGATGGGTATGGGCAGAGGCGCAGGAAACTGTATACTTGAAGGTATATTGGGCTTTTTGCGCAACCCCCGTTACAACGTGGTATACGTACTCAAGTTCATTCAGGAATATATGCTCCCCCTCAAGGAGCAGGGCTTGGTTTGGGGTTATGAAATCCCTTATCTTCTCACCGGAATGCTCAACCGCCACCCCGGTCCCGCTATCGACAAGATAAAGATGGGGGATAAAAATTACGTAGGCTTTTACCACGTCCTCTGGGATCGTGAAAACTAAAAAAACACCCCAAGAAAGGTTTTTAGGCGAGTAGGGGCGATTCACGAATCGCCCGCAACGGACGTAACAAATATATTAAAAACGCTTTCTCGGGGACCCCGAAAAAAGCCCCCCACAAAACAACGGCAGAGCAGTTTTGTTTACAACTATTATCCGTTCCGTGCCGATATTTTGCGGGGACCCCGAAAAGAACACCCCTAAAATCCTGCGGATTTTTGGGGACCCCGAAAAAGGCACAAAAAACTCACAAAAACATTGTTTTTCGGTACCGCAACCTAAAGTTGCGGTATTGCTATTCAAAGACGGTTGCAAAAAACGAAGGTTTGTTGTAAAATGTACCCGTAATAAACGACCGACATACACTGCAAGGAGGAATACTTATGACAAACGGCGAAATGCTGGGAAACAAGCTTTATGAATTAAGAAAGCAAGCGGGATTATCCCAAGAAGCCTTTGCAGAAAAATTAGGCGTATCCAGACAAGCGGTTTCCAAATGGGAGTGCGGCGCCTCTCTGCCCGATACGGATAATTTAATAACCATAGCAAATCTTTATAATATTTCTTTGGATGAGCTTATCGGCAGACCTGCGCCTGCGAAACCCGACGAAGCACAAGACGAAGATGACAAAGAAGACGCAGAGGCGGAAGCGTATTACAGCGATGACGGCACCCCTGCGGATACAAAGAGAAAAACTCTGCGTATTTTACACGCCCTTCCGTATCCTATCTTTGCTACGGCTGTCTTTTTGCTGTGGGGATTTTTGCTTGATGGCTGGGGAATCGCCTGGACTGTGTTTATAACCATTCCCGTATACTATTCCGTGCTTGAATGCGTGCGGACAAAAAGATTTTCCCCCTTTGCGTATCCCGTGTTTATCACCTTCGTGTATTGCATCCTCGGTATGCAATGGGATTTATGGCACCCTTGCTGGATATTGTATATTACCATCCCCATTTATTATGCAGCAGCTTCGGCAATAGACAAAAGAAAATAACAACGTACGGCGGGAAAATGTTCCCGCCGTTATTTGAATATTGCATTTTAAATAAAAAGGTTGTATAATGTATTCATTAATAAGAAAAGAGAAAACGTATATGAGCAACATTGTTAAAAACCAAACCTTTGATGAAGAGCGCGCTTTTTACGGAAGCACCTCTCTTACCGTGTCCGAATGTTCCTTTGACGGCCCCGCAGACGGGGAAAGCGCCTTTAAGGAATGTAAAATAATCAACGTGGATAACTGCTTTTTCAATCTCCGCTATCCTTTCTGGCACGTGGACGGATTAAAGATATCCCACAGCGAGCTTACTCCTCTTTGCCGTGCCGCCCTTTGGTATACAAACGGTGCGGAGATCGGCAACACCAAGCTCCACGGAATAAAGGCTTTGCGTGAATGTTCGGATATTTCCATTTACGGCTGTGATATTGTTTCCGCAGAATTCGGCTGGTTTGTAAACGGTATTGATATGACCGATTGCAAAGTGGAGGGCGAATATTTTATGCTTCGCTCAAACAAGCTTAATTTTAACGGTGTTACCTTAAACGGCAAATATTCCTTCCAATACATAGAAGATTCCGTTTTTGAAAACTGCGTTTTCAACACCAAGGATGCTTTCTGGCACGCAAAGAACGTGGTGGTCAGAGATAGCGTTATAAAGGGCGAGTACCTTGCTTGGTATTGCGAAAACGTAACCTTTGAAAACTGCGAAATTATCGGTACACAGCCTCTTTGCTATTGTAAGGGCTTAAAGCTTATAAACTGCGAAATGACAGATTGCGACCTTTCCTTTGAAAAATCCGAAGTGGAAGCAACCGTAACCACTCCCGTTATAAGCATTAAAAATCCTCTTTCCGGCAATATTTACGTTCCCGAATGCGGCGAGCTTATCTTCGATGACCCCGAAGCAAAGGGCAAAGTAATAATAAAATAAACTTATCGGGAACCGTCTTTAATGGCGGTTCTTTTGCATATTATCTGCCTTTTTTGTAAAAAATAGGTATATCTTTTATACGGAGGAATACCTATGTTCAAACACGAAAAAATGCTTTTTCACCCAGTTGAGGTGGAAAGACCCAATCCCCAGTATGCGGCTTTGCTTCAGGAACAGCTGGGTGGGGGAAACGGGGAGCTTAAGGCGGCAATGCAGTATATGTCCCAGAGCTTTCGCATAAAGGACCCCGAAATCAAGGACCTTTTTATGGATATCGCCGCCGAGGAGCTATCCCACATGGAAATGGTGGCACAGACCATAAATCTGCTTAACGGACACGATGTGGACAGCAATACCGTAAAGGCAGGGGAGATACAGACCCACGTGCTTTTGGGACTTAATCCCGGACTAATAAATGCTTCCGGCTATTCCTGGACGGGAGATTACGTTACCGTAACGGGAGATCTTTGTGCAGACCTTTTATCCAATATCGCATCCGAGCAGAGAGCGAAGGTGGTATACGAATATCTTTACCGCCAGATAGACGATAAAAAGGTGCGCGCCACAATAGATTTCCTGCTTAACCGTGAAGAAGCTCACAACCAGATGTTCAGAGATGCCTTCAACAAGGTGCAGAATACCGGCTCCAACAGAGATTTCGGCACCACAAAAGCGGCAAAAATGTATTTTTCTCTTTCCGACCCCGGCCCCAACACCTTCGCAACGGGAGAAACGGAAAAACCGTCGTTTAATAAATAAACTGTTTTTCGGTTCGGATATATTCCGAACCGTTTTTGCATTTTTATATGGAAAAAACCAAAAATATATGTTAAAATATGGTATAACCAAAATTTCCCGAGGTGCAAACATGAAATTCCAAACAGACGAAAAATATTTTCTTTCCTGCCTTGAATCCCTTTTGGCTGTTCCCAGCCCTACGGGATATTATGTAAAGTTAAATCCGCTGCTGGAGGAATACGCCCATTCCCTTGGGGAAACGGTTACATACGATAACAAGAGTACCGCATATATAACTTTGGAGGGTGAGGACACCTCCAAGACCGTGCTTGTAGGCGCCCACGCAGATACAATAGGTCTTATGGTACGCGCCGTTGATGGGGACGGAAGGATCCGTCTGCGTAATCTGGGCGGCGTAAACTATGCCAATCTGGAGGGGGAAACGGTTACCGTTCACACCCGCGATGGCAGGGAATACACGGGACTTTTGGCGTGTCAATCCCATTCCGTGCACGTTTTTAAGGATGCGAGAACCCTTGAACGAAACGAAGACACTATGGTTTTGCTTCTTGATGAGCGTGTGTCTTCCAAAGGGGACGTATACGCTTTGGGTATAAGAAACGGAGATTTCGTTTCCGTTGACCCTCGCTTTCAGTATACGCAAAAGGGATATATAAAGGGCAGATTTTTGGATGACAAAGCGGCAATCGCCTGCTGCTTTACCGCCATTAAATATCTTAAAGAAAAGGGCTTAAAGCCCAAATACAACACAGTTTTTGCTTTCCCTTACGGAGAAGAGATCGGTTTGGGCGGCACTTACGTTCCCGAAAACGTTTCCGAATACGTGGCGTTGGATATCGGTCTTATCGGCCCCGGGCTGGAAGGTAACGAATATTCAGTAAGCATTTGTGCCAAGGACGCCACCGCGCCTTATGATTACGAGCTTACATCCCGCCTTGTTTCCTTGGCGGAAAAAGCGGGATGCGATTACGCCGTTGACGTATTTATGAACTACGGGACCGATGCAAACGCCGCAATGCGTGCGGGCAATAATTTGCGTGCCGCCGCCTTTGGTATGGCAGTTTATTGCAGCCACGGTATGGAGCGCACCCACATGGACGGTATCAAAAACACCGTAAATCTGTTGCTGGCGTATTTGTTGGAAGCGTAAATTAACTTAAAATTCAAACAAACGTATCATAACATTCAAAAATGTGTTATAATATGTTAAGGTAAAATATTACTGTGCGAAAGGAGATAATTTATGAGAATATGTGTTTTCGGCGCGGCATCGCCTACAATAGACCCCGAATATATGGAAAAGGTTGAGGCTTTGGGCAAAGAAATGGCTTTGCGCGGTCATTCCCTCGTTTTCGGCGGCGGAGGACACGGTCTTATGGGCGCCGCCGCAAAGGGTGTTAAAAGCGGAGGCGGATATATTTTAGGCGTTATTCCCGAATTTTTCGGGGAAGAGGACGTGGAGATAGTGTATCCCCATTGCGATAAGCTTATCGAGCCCGAAACAATGCGTCAGCGTAAGCAGATAATGGAAGACAACGCAGATGCGTTTATAGTGGTTCCCGGCGGTATCGGCACTTTTGAAGAGTTTTTTGAAATACTCACTTTAAAACAGCTTTGCCGACACAATAAGCCCATAGCTATCTATAATATAAAAAATTATTACTCAGAGCTTAATACCTTAATGGAAGCGGCAATAGAAAAGAATTTCGTTCACGAAAACTGCAGATCGCTTTATACGGTAACCGACGATATGCAAAAGCTTCTTGAGTATATCGAAGCCCCCGTAAGCAATGAATTTTCCGTAAATGAGTTAAAAGAAGGCTGAAAAGCACCCCACAAAACAACGGCAGAGCATTTTTGTTTACAGCCGTTATTGGTTCCGTGCCGATATTTTGCGGGGACCCCGAAAATTCACCCTCCAAAAGACACTCCAAGAAAGACACCCCGAGAAACTGTCAGGTTTCTTGGGGTGATTTTTGTATAGTATCAATAAATCCATATACCCGAAAATGTGCAATATGTAGAAACGTAAAACAATCTTATGATTTCTATTGACAATCACGTGACCATTTGATATAATCAAAATGTACCAAGAGAAACCGCACAGGAGGTAAAAAATATGGCAGGAACATTCCCGGGAACTACCATAGAGGTAAGCGCCCTTACCAAAGGGAGCTCCAAAGCTTTGTTTGACGGTGTTTTTGCGGCAGGGGGAATAACACTTTCCCAGGTCTCCGTTATGACAGGCTTGGAGCCCTACGTTATACAAAATTGGGTGAAAAGAGGTTTTCTAACCTCACCTGTAAAAAGATTATATTCACGCCAGCAGTTTGCCCGTATACTTATCATAAATATGCTCCGCGATTCCTTGCAGATCGAGCGTATTTGCGGACTTATACAGATAATCGGAGGCAAGCTGGACGATCCGGACGATGATCTTATAAGCGATAACGAATTGTACCACAGATACGTGGATATGCTTTCGGATATCCGTCTTGATGTTGTGGATGAAGCTACCGTTTTCAAAGCGGCAGAAACAGCGGCGCAGGGATTTACAGAACGTATCCCCGGCGAAAAGAAAAAGCTGTGTACGCTTTTGGTAGTTATGTTTTATGCTCACGGCGCCGCCCGAATTCGGGATAAAGCTGTTGAGCTGCTCACTACTTTGAAATAAATTATTACGAAAATAAATTAAGGAAAGGAAAAGCGTTATGGCTATTATTGAATGGTGGAATTCTCTTAGCTTGGTGGCGCAAATATTCTATTGTATTGCAGTTCCCTCTACTCTGGTTCTTCTTATCCAGACAATTCTGATGTTTATCGGTATGGGCGAGGAGGCGGATGCAGACGGAGCAGACACAGACGTATCCGAAGATGTGGACGTTGACGGAAACGAAGATGTCGGATTTGACGAGGACTTGGACCCCAACGGGCTTGACGGACTCCGTATATTTACCGTAAGAGGTGTTATAGCCTTTCTGGTAATATTCGGTTGGGTCGGCGCACTTTTGGAATCCATGAACGTGGCATTGTGGATAAACATTCCCGTTTCTTCTGTTTGCGGCTTTGCAATGATGGTTTTACTTGCTTTCATATTCAAAGCGATAATGAATCTCAGAAGCGACGGAACCATAGATATCCGCAACGCCGTTGGCACTGCAGGCAAAGTACATCTTACCATCCCTCCCGCAAGAATGGGCGAGGGTAAGGTACACATACTGCTTCAGGGCTCCTACGTAGAACGGGACGCGGTTACAGACGAACCCGACCCCATTCCCACAGGCAGTGAAGTGGTAGTTGTCCGTGTAAGCGGCGAAACCACACTTGTTGTAAGAAAAAAATAAAATTTAAAAAAATAAATTTTTCGGAGGAAAATTATGAACCCCATTATCATCGTTTTGATTTGTGCAGTAGTGCTCATCTTAATGTCCTTTGTGCTCTGGCTTTTCTCCAGATACAAGAGATGCCCTTCCGATAAGATCATGGTTATCTACGGTCGTATCGGTAAAAACAAAGACGGCACCACCCGCAACTCCAAGTGTATCCACGGCGGCGCCCAGTTCGTATGGCCCATTATCCAGTCTTATTCTTATCTGGATCTTACACCTATCTCCATTCAGGTAGACCTTAAGAACGCACTTTCCAGACAGAATATCCGTATCGACGTTCCTTCCAGATTTACCGTTGGTATTTCTACCGAAACCGGTGTAATGCAAAACGCCGCAGAACGTTTGCTGGGACTCCAGCTTTCCGAAATTCAGGAACTTTCAAAGGATATCATCT